>DATIPW010000163.1:0-2697 GCA_035471605.1 Anaerolineales bacterium
CGGAGTTCCAGTTCAAGGTTGCCAGCCTGAACTTCAAGAGCACTCTCTACGATTGGCTGGTGGTTTCGGGCGCCAGGGCTCAATACAAGGGAACGGGCACGATCAACGGCGCGGGCGACTACGGCTTCCTATTGACCGGCATCGACGGGCAGGTCAGCGGCGGCGGTGGTGCGGACAAGTTCCGCATCAAGATCTGGGACCGGAGCACCGACCTGTTGATCTATGACAATCAAGCAGGTTCCGGCGATGATGCCGATCCCCTCACCGTCATCGGAGGAGGCTCGATCGTCATCCACAAGTGAGCCTTTCGTGCAAACAAAGAGCCCTGACAGGTCTGAAGATCTGTCAGGGCTTTCTTGTCTTGGGGCGGGGGCAGGTCAGCTGTCTAGCAGGCGGTCATGCGGTCTTCGCCGTAGATGCCGCTGAGGGCGTTCCACAGGGCCGCGCTCATCTCGGCGCACGCCGCCTGGGCGCGCTGGCGATCCTCGGCCGACATGGCCTCGATCCGCCCGAGCAGCTTGACGGCCTCGTGCTCGTTGCGGCTGTGCAGCTCAAAGTACGGCTCCACGGAGGCCGGCAGCTTGTAATGCAGCTTGAGGCCCTCCAGCTTGGACTTGGCGGTGGCCGGCTGCTGCACCTCGAAGGCGTACAGGGCGCCGGCGGCGCTCGCCGGATCGGCAAACAGGCGCGCGGCCGTCGCCGTCAGATCCGAGACCTGCGCCACGCCCGCGGCGTCGCTGACGCGCGTGCCGAGAGCGGCGGCGAAATCGCTCCACAGCCCGGCATGCTCACGCTCCTCCTGCGAGGTCTCTGCATCCTTCAGGGTTTCCCAGGCGCGCGGCAGCATCCCAATGAAGGTGCCGTATTCCCGCGCATAGGTCTGCAGGTCCTCCAAGGGCAGGGTGCCGGCGCTCCACGCCTGATAGAACGGGTGCTTGAGCAGCGAGCGCTCTGCGACGATGTCGTTGAGTTGGTTTTTAATAGACATTGTTTATCTCCTTCATTATATTACCTGAAGCATGCGCCGGAGTCAAGAACCATCCATCGCACCGGGCAGCCGGCGGGGTGTATGATGGGAGGCGTCCCAGTTCCCCATGCGTGCGCACCGGTACGGTGCCCGGCACAACACAGGAGGTGAATCATGGTGCGTGCAAGCCGCGCCCCGGCATTCCTCGCCGTCCTTGGTCTCGTGCTCGCCTCCTGCCAGGCACAGCCGGCGCCGTCCGTCGCCTTCGAACCGCAGGACCTCCGGTTCTCCGGTGAGAGGGCGATGGAGCTTGAGACGGAGTTCGTTCTCCAGTTTCCCCATCGCCACAGCGGACAGCCCAACAACCGGCTTGCGGCCGAATGGCTGCAGCAGCGCTTCAGCACCCTGGGCTTCTCATGCGGCCTCGACGACTGGGAGATCATCAACTACAGCCGGCCGGTGAAGCTCAACAACGTGGTCTGCAAGCTGCCGGGGTCCTCCGCGCGCGAGATCCTGGTCGTCGCGCACCTGGACCAGGCGCCCACGACGATCCAGGGCGCGGACAACGACGGATCAGGCATCGCCATCCTGCTGGAACTGGCGCAGATCTTTGCCGCGGAACCGACCCATCCCCATACGCTGGCCTTCGTGGCCACCGACGCGGAGGAGTACGGGATGCTCGGCAGCCGGCGCTACATCGAGACCCATCCCGATCCCAAGACAGTCGTCGCGGCCATATCGCTGGATAATCTCGGCCGGCCCTACTACGACGGCATGAGCATGGAGCTGATCGGCCAGTTCAAGGGATACGGCCCGATCTGGCTGGCGCTGGCGACGCGCCAGGCGGCACGTGCTGCAGGGGCGCAGTGGCCGGTCTATCTTCGCTCGACGATCGATCAGATCACGGATCAGGCGGCCCCGGTTTCCCTGATGGACCAGGGGCCGCTGGTGGCCGCAGGTGTCCCGGCGATCGGTCTTGCCGGGCATGTGCCGGCGCAGTTGTCCGAGGCGCATTTCAACATGTGGCATGATCCGAGCGACACGCTGGAGCAGCAATCCGCGGAGACGCTGGGGCAGGCTGGACTGATCGCGGAAGCGCTGATCCGACAGCTGCTGCACATGGAGCGCTTTCCCCGCGTGAGCGGGCCATACCTGTATTTCGATGAGAGCGGCCAGGTGCTGCGGGGCGCGCCGTTGTGGGCGATCTTCCTTGCCTTCATGGCTGTGTTCCTGATTGCCAGCCTGCTCATCGGCCGCCGGAGCGCGGCGGGCCTGCCGCGCGGCTGGAGGCTGGCCCTGCCCCATTTCCTTGGATTGTGGCTGCCCCTGGTGGCCTCGATCGTGCTGCTGTATGGCCTGGTTGCGGCCGGACTGATGGACAACTATCATCTGTACCCGGCCACCAGCAAGGACCCGCTCCTGTATCACCCGCGCTGGCCGGCGGTGATCACGTTCGTGGTTGGATTGGCCCTGTTCCTGCCTGCCGGCCGGCGGCTGGCGGCCAGGGCGGGCGCCGCCCCCCAGGCTGCGGACGTCAAGAGCTTGTCGATGCTGGCCATCTCACTCGGGGCGCTGTACATCCTGGCTGTGAATCCCTTTGGATTGCTCTTCCTGGTGCCGCTGCTGTTCTGGCTGCTGATCCGCCTTCATCAAGGATGGGGCAGGGCGCTGGATATCCTGTTCTTCCTGCTGGGCGGGCTGATCGCCTACGCGCTGATCTACGTCTTCGG
>DATIPW010000164.1:0-2589 GCA_035471605.1 Anaerolineales bacterium
CGGACACCGTCTACGGTCTCGGTGCCGACGCGTTCAACCAGGCAGCCGTCCTGCGCATCTACGCCGCCAAGGGCCGTCCTTCAAACAAGGCAATTGCGGTGCTCCTGCCCTCTGCGGCGGACCTCGACCAAGTTGCCGGGCTAATCAGCCCGGAGGCACTTCGACTCGCCGAGAAATTCTGGCCCGGACCGCTAACGCTGGTGGTACCGAAGAATCCCCGGGTGCCCGATGTCGTGGCCGGTGCAACGGTGGGCGTGCGAGTCCCAGATCATGCCGTGGCGTTGGCCCTGCTGAATCTTTCGGGTCCCCTTGCGGTGACCTCTGCGAATCTTTCTGGGGATGTCAGTCCGGTGACCGCTGGCGAAGTCCTACAGCAGTTGGATGGTCGGCTGGAACTTATCCTTGATGGTGGCAGCTCGCCGGGTGGGCTCGCCTCGACGGTTGTGGATTGCACCCAGAGTGAGCTTGTGGTCCTGCGTCCAGGACCGCTATCCCGGGAAGACCTGCTGGACGCGCTCCGCTGAGGACGAGGATTGATCTTCGCTTTGTGCGCTGGGGGCGTAGACGCGGAGGCTCGTGATGTGGGCCATCGACTAGCGGGCAGCCACTCAGGCAGCGTGGCGGGTGCTACGCAGGCTTGCGCTCCCGGAGCGTGAGCTCGGACCCGGGGTCAGGCCAACGGCCAGTTGGGTTGCACATCGATGTCCATCCCGGATCGGTGACCGAGGGCAAAACGGTAGTAGCCGGCCGCGCCGATCATCGCCGCATTGTCGGTGCACAACCAGAGCGGAGGCACATGGACGCGGAACTCGGACTGTGCCGCGAACGCCTGCCGCAGCCGGCGATTGGCAGATACACCTCCCGCCACCAGGATGGCTTTTGCGCCCAATTCCCGGGCCGTCTGGATCGTCTTGCCAAAGAGGACATCCACGACGGCGGCCTCAAATGAGGCGGCAATGTCGGCAACGGGGAGCGCTCCCGCTCTTGCGGCTTGGCCCCTGACCTCTCGCAGAACGGCTGTCTTCAGGCCACTAAACGAGAAATTCCGCGTGCCTTCCAGCCATGCGCGCGGAAACGGGAAGCGCTTGGGATCGCCCCCGCGGGCTGCTTCCTGGAGAGCCGGCCCCCCCGGATAGCCAAGGTCGAGCAAGCGCGCAACCTTGTCAAAGGCCTCTCCCGCCGCATCATCCAGGGTCGCGCCCAGCCGCTGGTAGCGCAGGTGATCGGTCATGAGGTCGAGCTCGGTATGCCCACCCGACACCAGCAGGGCAAGCAGCGGGAATTCGGGCTCCGGAGGCAGGGCCTCACCGGCTTCGTGTACCCAGGCCGAATAGAGATGACCTTCCAGGTGGTTGACCCCGATCAACGGAAGCCGGCTCCCCAGGGCCAATCCCTTGGCGGTGTTTAGCCCGACGACCAGTGATCCGGCCAGCCCGGGACCCTGCGTGACGGCGATTGCATCGACTTCCGGCAGGGTGACATGGGCTTTTTCAAGAGTCGCGTCGATCACCGGCACGATGGCCAGCACGTGCTGGCGGGAAGCCACCTCGGGGAACACGCCTCCGTATCGTGCATGAACATCCATCTGCGTGGCAACCGTGGAAGCCAGCAGGGCGCGGCCGTTCTCAACGACGGCGCATGCCGTCTCATCACAGGATGTCTCGAGAGCCAGGATCCTAGCCCGCACCAATTCTGGCATGCCTTCCTTCGGCCCAACGCGGGCGACCGTGCCCATCAGGCGGGCCGCCAGTGCTTCATGGGCAGCACGAAATCATACGGATATTCGGCGAGCAGCTCGAGCTGCCCATCTGGCCGCATCCAGTACGTATCTTCAAGGCGCACCCCCATGCTCTCAGCAGGATAGTACAGGCCAGGTTCGACGGAGATCACGACACCGGGCTTCAAGAGATTGTCATCTCCCGCCGTGTGGCGGCTCCACGGTCGCTCATGCACATTCAAACCGACGCCATGTCCCAAGGAGTGGACGTAGCCGTGCTCCAGAACGCCCTGGGTGTGGATGGGGGTCTGGTGCCCGTCCCGATGAAATTGCTCGCAAACAAGCTTGTGGCATTCCTTGAAGCCCACATTCAGATCGATGTTCTGGATGACGTCTTCGTAGGCGCTGCGGACCTCATCGTACAACTTCTGGGCTTCAGCTGTGGCGTAGCCCAGACTCCAAGTGCGGGTGAAATCGTAGAAGTAGCCACCCCCGGCCTCCGAGGGGAAGACATCTATGACAATGGTGCTGCCCAGACGGAGCAGATCCCCAGACGCGCCCATGGAGTGCGGAACGCCTGCATCTCTTCCAACGGCAAAGATGCAGCCCTCCAGCTGCTCGGCGCCTCGCTCAGCAAGCCACAAGGAGATACGAGCCTTGACGTCGGCCACCGCAAGTGGAGAGTCGTCATCTCTCAGAAGCACCTGATCCTCCCTGACTCGGCTGCTTGTGAGAAGAGCGGCGACCTTCCCCACGACCTCGGTGGTGATGCGTCCCATTTGCCGGATACGCTCCACCTCACCTTCGTCCTTTGTCTCCATGGCACGCAGGAGGATCGAGTCGTCCCTGGGCTCGGTGATCACTTCGAGATC
>DATIPW010000165.1:0-5051 GCA_035471605.1 Anaerolineales bacterium
ACCGGGCAGCGCGGATGAAAACGGCAGCCGCTCGGCGGTCGCAGTGGGCTGGGGACGTCCCCCTTCAGGATCGTCCGCGGCCGTTTCAGCTTCGGGTCCGCGATCGGAATGGCGCTCATCAGGGCCGCGGTATACGGGTGCAGCGGATTGCGGTACAGCTCGTCCCGGTCCGCCAGCTCGGCCAGCTTGCCCAGGTACATCACCGCCACACGGTCCGAAATATGCTCCACCACGCTCAGGTTGTGAGCGATGAACAGGTACGTCAGGCCGAACTCCTTTTGCAGATCCTTGAGGATATTCAGCACCTGGGACTGGATGGACACGTCCAGGGCGCTCACCGGCTCGTCGCACACGATGAACTTCGGCCGCAGCGCCAGGGCCCGCGCAATCCCAATGCGCTGGCGCTGCCCTCCGGAGAACTCGTGCGGGAAGCGCCGCGCATGGTAGGTCTCCAGACCCACCTTCTTCAGCGTCTCCATCATGATGTCGACGCGTTCTCTCTTGGTTCCCACCCGGTGGATCCTCAGCCCCTCCATCACCGATTCGCCGATCGGCAGGCGCGGATCCAGCGACCCGTAGGGATCCTGAAAGATGATCTGCATGTCGCGCCGCAGCAGCTTGAGCTCTGCCGCCTTCAGGTTGAATATGTCGCGTCCCTCGAACTGCGCCGATCCGGAGGTCGGATCGATCAACCGCAGCATCGTGCGCCCCACCGTGGTCTTGCCGCAGCCCGATTCCCCCACCAGCCCGAGTGTCTCCCCCCGCCGCACCGTGAAGCTCACGTCATCCACGGCCTGCACTTGTGCCACCACGCGCCGCATGATCCCGGCGCGCACCGGGAAGAACTTGGTCAGGTGTTCGACTCGTACCAGCGTATGGTTGGAGCTTGGATCTTGAGCCATCAAGAACTCCGTGGCCGCCTCAGCGCGCCTTCAGCGGCGCCCGGTGGCCTTCTGTGCTCTCGTAAAGCCAGCAGCGCACCTGGTGCCCGGAGCGCGCCTCGATCAGCTGGGGATTGGCTTGGGTGCAGATCTCCAGCGCGTGCTTCACGCGTGCCGCGCAGCGCGGCGCAAAGCGGCAGCCAGGGGGCAGGTCCACCAGGTTCGGCACGTTGCCCGGGATTACGTCCAGGCGCTCCTTGAGCCTGCCCAGGATCGGGATCGATCCGATCAGACCCTGCGTGTACGGATGCAGTGGATGGTCGAAGAGCTCTTCGCATTCGCTGTGTTCCACGATCTGCCCGGCGTACATGACCGCCACCCGCTCCGCCATCTCGGCAATCACGCCCAGATCGTGCGTGATCAGCAGCACCGAGGTTCCCATCTTCTCGCGCATGTCCAGGATCAGGTCCAGGATCTGCGCCTGGATTGTGACATCCAGGGCCGTGGTCGGCTCGTCGGCGATCAGCAGCTCCGGAATGCAGGCCAGGGCCATGGCGATCATCACGCGCTGCGCCATCCCTCCGGAGAGCTCGTGCGGGAAGGAGAGCGCACGCCGCTCGGCGTCCGGAATGCCCACCATCTTCAGCAGCTCCACCGCCCGGGTCTGCCCGGCCTGCTTGCCGAAGTCTTGGTGGATGCTCAGCACCTCGGCGATTTGGTCGCCGGAGCGAAAGACCGGGTTGAGCGCGGTCTGCGGCTGCTGGAAGATCATCGAGATGCGGTTGCCGCGCACTTCCATCATCTCTCGTTCGTCCAGTTCCAGCAGATTGACGCCGTCCAGGCGGATCTCCCCCTCCAGGATCTTGCCCGGCGGCGAGATCAGCCGCATGATGGACAGTGAGGTGATGCTCTTGCCGCACCCGGATTCGCCCACCAGGCCCAGCACCTCGCCCGACCGGATCACCAGGTCAACCCCATCCACCGCCCGCACCACCCCATCATCCGTGAAGAAATGCGTCTTCAGGTTCTTGACTTCGAGCAGGATTTGCTTTTCTGCCATCGATGCGCTCATGTTGTCGGGTCCCAGGTTGCGCCTGATTATAGTCGAGAACCGCTAGGGGGCCGCCGGAAAGGCCAGTTCGGGCGCGCCATACACGCCCGACAATCCATTCAGCACCGAGGCGAACGGATACGAGATGCCCCGCAGCGGGTCCGCAACCACCACGGAGTACAGCGGGATCACCGGGACCTCATTCGCCAGCGAGTTCTCAAGCTCAGCCAGCAGGCCTCGCGCTTCTTCCAGGTCGCTGGTTGCCTTCAGCTCGCCGCACACCGCCGTCACGGCGGCCGGCACATTGCCGAACGCTCCTTGCGCACTGAACCAGTCACACGCGTAGCCCGGGAACGCGCCCACCTGCCATCCCAGGATCGCCATGTCGAAATCCCGGCTGCTGAACACGGCAAAGTCCAGTGTGGCCTGCGATACCGGCTGTGCGCTGACCGGCAGGCCCAGCATCTGGGCCCGCTCCTCAGCGTACAGCGCCGCCGCCAGGCGTGCTTCGTCTGAGCCCGGTGCCAGCAGCTTGATGGGCGGCAGCGCGACCCCATCCGTCCCCTTCAATCCCTGGCCCGGTCCGGAAGGCGACGGCTCGCGCTCCCATGTATACCCCCGCGCCTTCAGCATGTTGACTGCCTCGGACAGCCGTGCTTCGGCAGGCAGGCCGGCACAGGGCAGGAGCGCCCGGGTCTCGTACCATAGGCTGTCCTGCGGCGCGATCACCGAGCTCAACGCCGCCGCCGCGGGGATTTCCCCGGCCATTTCAGTCTGGTCGAGCATGCAGGCCAGCGCGCGCCGCAGCGTGACATCCGAGAGCAGCGGCGATTCGAGATTGAAGTGCAGCAAGCGCAGCCTGCTGGAGGGACTCAGCATGCTCCCGTCTGGCTGGTCCGGCGGCTCGGCCAGCGGATCCAGGATCAGGTTGATCTGGCCATCAGCCTGGGCGCGCTGCGCCGCCTCCCGCGTGGGATAGGTTCGGTAGATCACCCGCTCAAAGCTCGGCCTCGGGCCCGGATACGCGGGATTGGCCAGGTTGACGATCGTCGTCCCGACCCCCGTCCCGGAACGCGCCCTGTCCGGAAGCCACCTCCCCAGGAGCGGCTCGCCGGAATCATCCTGTGCAAACAGCGCGGCCCGCGCCTCATGCAACGCCGCCTGCAGCTCTGCCTCGGCCTCGTCCAGATCGTTGTTCGCCTCGTTGAGATCATCCTGCTGGCGCCTCAGGTCGGTCTGCAGCGGGCGAACTTGCGCGCCCTGCGCCACGTAGAGGGCGACATACAGATCGTAGATGTCGTCTTCCAGATTGGCGATCCTGACTTTCAACTCCTCGATGTTCGCGTCCGCTTCGCTACCCGGCAGCAGCTCGGCCGCCGAGGCCGCCCTCGTCGCCCAGAATGCTTCCTGGACGACCGGACCCTGCAGCGCCCCGTACTGCCAGGCAGTCATGCCCGGCGGCGATTTGAAGAAGAACTTGACCCTGTCCGGCGCTACGGCCTCGGCGTGGTCCACTCGGTCGCCATCATAGAAATCCCCCCAGTCGAAACCCAGTTTGAACTGCAGGGCAGTGTTCACGGTGAAGGCCACGTCCTTTGCCGTGAACGAGGCTCCGTCAGTCCATTTGAGATCAGGCCTCAACAGCACCGTCGCCGTGTAAAAGCTCCCTTCCGGGACGATTGCCTCGGGCGGGCCGCTTGCAGCCCGGGCCTCGAACAGCTGGTTTGGCAGCGCCAGCCCATATAGCCGCGGCCAGTACTGCGCCCGCACTGCGTGATTGTTGTAGGTGTACCCCTCGCCGCCGAACAGCGCCCACACATTCTGGCTCGTTGCGGGACCGATCAACCCCACGTGCAGGTCCGTCGCGGGACCGATCAACCCCGCGTGCAGGTCCGTTGCAGGGGCCGCCACGGTTGGGCTGCTTAACGTCAAAGCTTCCTGGGGAATCTTCAAGTGCGGCCCGCCGGCGACCGCCAGCGCGGCAAGCAGAAGCAGGCCGCCCGCCGCGCGCATGGCCGGCGACCTGTACCAACGCGCGCCTTTGCGGCTCCGCCGCGGCACTATTCGCAACCTGGACCCATGTCG
This sequence comes from Anaerolineales bacterium, assembly GCA_035471605.1. Classification (GTDB taxonomy): domain Bacteria; phylum Chloroflexota; class Anaerolineae; order Anaerolineales; family Villigracilaceae; genus Fen-1038. The sequence goes on from DATIPW010000165.1 coordinate 4,018, forward strand.
AACGCCTCAAGGTTCCACATGGCTTCGGCGCTTGGGTCAAGGTCGAAGTGGCACAGGTCCGCCCGGGCCGCGGCCACCTTCAGCCGGTAGTACAGCGGGATGGCCGGGATCTCTGCCGCGAAGATCGCCTGGGCCTCCCGGTAGGCCTCGTCGTAGCGCGCCTCGCCCGGCAGCGCCAGCCCGGCGCCCCGGCAGGCAGCATCGTATTCCGGGTTCTTGAATCCCGTGACGTTGGTGCCGACCCACTGATTGCCCGCATTCGGGACTTCATCGCTCAGGTACCACTCGCACGGAGGCCGTGCTTCGTCGGTCGACATCGCATACTGGATCAGATCAAAGCGCCGCCCGAACAGCAGTCCCTCCGGCCCGGGAGCGTACAGGTCATCCTGGGAGAAGTACTGGACCGTCACACCGACCCCGCATCCGGCAATCGACTGCGACAGGATCTCCGCCCCCTGGCGTCGCTGCAGCGCCGGCGTGGTGTAGTAGTTGAGCAGCAGCGGCGTCCCGGCGGGAACGTTCGCCACCGCGGCCGCCACCCGCGGCGTCGTTGGGTCCCCGTCCATGTCCCTCCAACCGACCTGCTCCAGCAATTCAATCCCGGCGGCCGGGTCGTGCCGGTACGCCGGCACGCCGGCATTGTAGAGTGGGTGATCCAGCGGGACGAAGCTCTGCGGCACGCTGGAGCGGCCCAACAGCACTGAGTCGACCACCCCTTGCCGGTCCGCGCACAAGGCCAGCGCCTGGCGCGTGCGCGCATCTCCAAGCACATCCGGGCGGTCGTTCTTCGCCAGGCTGATTCCGTCGTCATAAGATCCCGGGACGATCCCCAGCCCCAGCCACTCGATCGCCATGCCCGGGGAGATGCTGCTGCGCGCCGTGCCGGCTTCTTCCATCTGGCCCAGCAGCGCCATCTGCCCATCAAGCCGGATGCTTGGATCCAGGATGTCACACCGCCCGGCGGTCAGTTCACTGATCGCCGCATTCGGATCGCTCACAAACCGGAACACCATCTCATCGAACTTGGGGTATCC
>DATIPW010000166.1:0-14617 GCA_035471605.1 Anaerolineales bacterium
CGCCGCCATCGACGCCCGCCACCGCGCAGGCATTCCACACCCTGGCCAGGTGGTCCGGCAAATCTGTCAGCCCAAGAAATGCTGCATTGAACTTCCCAAGAGCGCCCACCAACGGCTCACCCGTGCGTTGTGCAGGGTCAGTGGTGGTCATCGACACCTGGTTGCGCCCGCGGCGCCAGGGCACAGCAGGGCGCGCAACCGCCAGCTTCACGCCACGCGACCGATGAGATACAACGCGGGGTAGAAGAAAATCCAGACGACATCCACGAAGTGCCAGTACACTGCTGCGGCCTCCACACCCCAGTGCCGCTCGGAGGAGTATATGCCGCGCACACCGTTGCGCCACACAAAGCCAAGAAAGATCAGGCCCGTAACTACATGCAGGGCATGCATTCCAGTCATCATGAAGAAGATGGCGCCCGCCGCGCCGCTGGAGGGCGATACGCCCTCGGCGATCGCCGTCGGCCACTCGATACCAAGCACCCCAGCAACGAATGCCAGGCCCAGAATCAGCGTAAGCACAATACCGCGCTTGAATCCCCTGCTGTCGCCGTGCGCCATCGACGTCTCCGCCCGATTCATGAAGAACGAAGATAACAGGAGAACGGCGGTGACTGCCAAGCCCAAGGCTTGATTTAGGTGAGGACGCGTGAGCCCAAGCAGGTTGAAGCGCGCCGCGGCCAGGCCGCCAAACACAAATGCGTCTGAAAGCAAGAAGAGCCACAATCCCAGCCGGCTTGTGGCGGTTTTGTACTCAACCGAGTGCTGGTCCTGTACACCTTCCTGGGTAAGTCGATAAATGTGCATGTAGTAGTACATGACCAGGCCGACCTTCATCAGCGCTACAACAACCAGCAGTGCAATTGCATCCACGGCGATCGCCACAAAGAATTCAAGCGCCGTGAGCACAGCCAGGAAGATGAAGATGACCACGCCCTGCCGCAGAGCAACTGTTTTGTCCGTGTGCCTCATGAGTGCCCGTCCCCGTGCCCCGATACCGGAGCAAACCTCGTGTATTCTGAACCGGATAGCCCGTAGTCGTAGGGATTGCCGACAACCTCGAGCGGCTGCTCATAGTTGTGCACGGGCATGGGTGAGGGAACCTGCCATTCAGGCGAGCGCGAGTTCCACACATTGCCCTCCGCCCGCTCCCCACGCCGGATGCTTTGGATAAGATTGTACAGAAAGACCCCCACGGAAATCGCGATCAAGAAGCCCGCGATCGTCATGACTACGTGTGATGGCTCAAAGCCCAGGGCGGGATCATAGTCAGCGATGCGCCGGCGCATCCCCAGCAGGCCAATGCGCATCATCGCCAGGGTAAGTACCAGAAACGCCGGGGTCATGAGCCAGAAGTGCAGCTTGCCAAGGGCCTCGTTCATGCGCCGCCCAGTCGCCTTGGGGAACCAATAGTAGATGGCCGCAAAGAACGGGAAGACATATCCTCCAAAGATCGTGTCGTGGAAGTGACCCACGATGAAGTATGTATCCGTGAGATGCAGATCGGTTGCCACCGTCGCATTTGGCGGGCCCGAGAGTCCGCCCAGCAGGAACACAACAATGCCTCCCACGACAAAGAGCATCGGGGTCGGCAGTGCGGCTTTGCCTTTCCAGACCGTGGCCACCCAGGAGAAGAACTTCACACCCGTCGGAACAGCCACCAAGAGCGTGCTGTACATGAAGGGCACCTGGAGATAGCTGTTCATGCCAGACACGAACATGTGGTGCGCCCACACCAAGAAACCTACCAAGGCGATTCCCAGGGATGACATGGCGATCCAGCGGTAGCCATAGAGGGGCTTTCGCACAAAGACGGGCAGGAGCTCTGAGATCACCCCCAGTCCCGGGAGCACGAAAACGTATACGGCTGGATGAGAGTAGAACCAGAAGAGATGCTGAAAGAGAATTGGATTGCCACCCTTCGCCGGATCGAAGAAGCCCATGTCGAGGAGCCGTTGGAACATCACGAGCTGAAAAGACAGGCCGATCAGCTGGGTGGCCGTCAACGTGATGATCGACGTTGCCAAGGCGGCCCACACCAGGATCGGCATGCGAAACGCGGTCATTCCTCGAGCGCGCATGCGGAGAACGGTTGCGATCAAGTTGAGCCCCCCCAGTATGGAGGACCAGCCTGCAGTGAACACCCCTAGAAAGAACATCTGTGTTCCAACGGGACCCCTGGCCGAAAGCGGCGGATAGCCCGTCCATCCCGTGTCAAAGCCGCCCAGCGCCAGGCTGGAGAGGAGCAGAACTACGGCGGGCACGGCAATCCAGAAGGAGAAGGCATTCAGCCGCGGGAATGCCATGTCCCTCGCGCCGATGAGCAGCGGCACAAGATAATTGATCACACCCGCAATTCCCAGAAGAATGCCGATGATCATGCCAATGCCGTGAAGCGACATCAACGTGTTGTACCATTGCAGGGAAAGGAACTGCATGCCGGTCCTGCTCAGCTCGGTGCGGAACACCAGGGCGAAGGAGCCGCCGATCACCAGCAGCAAGAGCGACGTGATTGTGTACTGGATACCTATGACCTTGTGGTCCAGAGAAACCCCGATGTACTTCCGCCAGCCTGGGGGATCATCGCGAGTCTCAGGAATGTCTTCGCCCCGCGCCGCTCTATACCAATCATCAGCCACGCCGCTCCCGACGATGAAGCCAAAGACTCCCACGAGCGCGCCAAAGACCCAGGCCGGTTCCGTGAAGAAGAAAGGCCCGAGGGCGCTCAGTCCCATGAGAGCCCGGATTCCCGTCAGGATAGCTGCGCCGGCCAGCCAGGCGCCAAGTTGCCAGATGAGCCCCCGCGCAAGAGCCGAGCTCGGAAGTTTCCGCATGGATTCCTCGCAGTCCTATCTAAGCGTAACGATGTACGACACTATGTCCCTGACCTGTGCCTCGGTAAGATCATACTGAGGCATGATGCCCGGCAGAAAGCCCAGCACCACCTTCGCTCCAGGGTCTAAGATTGACTCCGTCAAGTAGGCCTCGTCTGCAGCCACCGTTGAACCGTCGGCAAGTTCCGCCTCGGAGCCAAACAAGCCTCTCCAAGTTGGGCCGGTCAGCTCCGTTCCGTCGATGGAATGGCAAGCCAAGCAGCCATTCTGCGAGACGAGCGCCCTGCCAGATTCGGGCCCACCTTGGGCCAGCAACTCGGCGGCTGCCGCCGCCTGACCACGGACCCATTCATCGTAGTCCGCCTGGGAGCTGACGATCACGGGCCGTTCCATATACGCATGCGAAGCCCCGCACAGCTCAGCGCAGCGCACTTTGTAGTTGCCCACCAGGATTGGAGTGACACGGTACTCGGTAAGCCGCCCAGGAAGCACGTCCTGCTTGATGCGGAACTCCGGAACCCAGAACGAATGGATCACATCCAGCGACTCCATTCTCAACACCACCTGCCGGTTGACCGGTAGATGAAGTTCGTTGGATGTGAAGCCCTCCGCATATTCAAAGCGCCAGGTCCACTGCAAACCAGTGACCCGGATCTCGAGCGCATCCGGCGCCACGATCCGGGTCTCGCCAAGCGTATAGGCCCCCAGATACGCGAAGACAATGACCACGATCAACGGAATGACAGTCCAGCTCACTTCAAGCCGGGTATTGCCCTCGATGTGTTCAGCATCGCCGACATCTCCCCGTCGTCTTCGAAAAACAATCAGGCCGTAGAGCAGCGGCACCATGATCAGCGCGAACAGGAAGGCCATCGCGCCGGCGTCCATGTTCCACATCCAGTCCACCGGCAGCGCCTGCAAACTTGCCTGGGCAGGCATTACATTGCTGGCGGCGATACCCACGTAGACCAGTGGCGTGACAATGGCAATCAATAACCCGACAATGACAAAATGCCGCATCAGCTCCCTCTCCTACAATCCTGGCGTTCCGCCGTGCTGCCTGACACAAAACAAGGGCCTCATCGGTTGCGCTCCCGCCCACCGCACGCACTCGGAGCACAACTTCCACGGCCCTCTACGGGTCACCCAAGCAGCAAGCAACTCACAATGTACCAAACTTTGCCGGTTTTGTCACCCTATTTCGGAACCTCAGGTCGGAATTCCGGCCCGGTGGGGCCATGGGCCAGAACGACCTAGACCGAATCCAAGGCAGCCAGGACTTCGACGCTGTGCGCCGCCGGGCGAACCTTTTCAAACACGCGCACTATGCGCCCTGTCTTGTCGATGATGAACGTGGTGCGCAGGACACCCTCGTAGGATCGGCCCATCAGCTTCTTTGGTCCCCAGACACCATACAGTGAGCACACACGATGACCGGGATCCGCCAGCAGCGAGAAGGGCAGGCCGTGTTTCTTCCTGAACTTTGCGTGTGACCTCACCGTGTCCGGACTGACACCCAATAGCAAGACTCCGCCTGCTTCATAGGCGGCGTAGCCGTCGCGAAAGCTGCAAGCTTCCTTCGTGCAGCCAGGAGTATCATCTGCCGGGTAGAAGTACAGCACCACCGGCCGACCCCGCTGATCCGAAAGGCGCCGTCTGGCCCCGGTGTCGTCCTGCAGTTCAAAATCGGGAGCCATGCTCCCCGCGCGGAGCGGGCCCGCAGCGGGCACCAGACCGGGTGTGGCTGCCCCTTGCGATTCCGGTTCGGAAACAGCGGTGGATGGGTCTGCGGCCACTTGATCCGCCCCTTCGAGAAGCACCCCCAGTCGGCGCAAGTTGGCTTCGAGCACGGCCAGTGCAAAGGGTCTGAAGAGGATGGCGCTGGCCCCGAGCTTGCTGGCCCAGTCGCGGGTTCCGGGGTTGTCGTGAGCGGCCGCAATCAGAATCGGCACCGCCCGCAGACGCGCCTCAACACGCAGCACGTCGAATTCCGCGACGCCTTCCACTCCGGGCTCCACAGAGTCCAGCAGTATCACGGTCGGCGTGAAGCCGCGCAGAAGCGACATGGCAGCCGTCCAGCTGCGTTCGACCCTGGCCGGCACCTGGAGCGCCTTCAGCATCTGCTGAAGGCTGTCCGCTCTGGAAGGACCACCTTCAATCACGAGAGCTTCGTTCATTAGTCCTCCAGTATGACCGTGCCCATGATCGAAACATCATAGCCAGGGAGGCGTGCAACTTCGTCCCGAAAAGCTCCGGGCGCAAGCAGTGCCAGAAGGGGCCGCAGCAGATCGCTCTGGGCATGTTCTTGCGGGATCACGAGATCGTAGCGTTCTTGAAAGAGCGGGACAAAGCCAAGCCCCAAAGCGCGGGCGGCAGCCGCAATCCCCATCGCACAATCAGCCCGACCGCTGGCCACTGCCGCAGCCACCGCAAGGTGCGTGTACTCCTCCCGATCATATCCACGGACGGACGCTGGGGAAATCCTCAGCTCCCCAAGGTGGTGATCCAGCAGCACCCGTGTACCAGAGCCACGCTGACGGTTCACATAGGTCACATCTGGACGAGCCAGGTCCTCCAAGCCGTGGATCCGTTTCGGATTGCCTGCATCAACAATGAGTCCCTGATCACGCAGCACCAAGGCCACTGCTCTTACGGGCAGGCCTGGCAGGTACCGGCGGATGAAGTCCACGTTGTATTCCCCGGTCTCGGTATTGAGCAGGTGGCAGCCGGCCAGGTGCGCATGCCGGCGACTGAGAGCCACCAATCCCCCCTGTGATCCGGCGTTGGCGGAGTTCAAGCGGCGCCCCATCGGAGACAGGAACTGTGCCAGCAAATCCAGAGCTACATCGTGTGAGCCGATGCACAGTATCGTATGGCTGATCTCGCTGCTGGTGCGATACAAACGCACGGCAACCCGCTCCCCGGCATCCATGCCTTGAACGCCGGGAGGAATGACAACTATGCCGTCTGCCCGAGTCAGGGACGTTATGACACCGGCGCCCGCGGCCAGGGGAGCCGCCAGCAGCCTGTCCCCGACGGCCCCAACGGCGACCCGCATGTAGTCCTCGTCGCCCGACGGCGAAGTCACGCGGCGGGTCAGTTCAGCCTCCGCGATCGAGGCTTCCCGAAGGGGCCGCCCAAGCCACTCTGCCAAAATCGGCTCAACAAACACCTCAATCGTGAGGGCAGCGGACACCGGATAGCCGGGCACCCCGATGATCGGCCGGGCCGGAGCCGCGTTCTCAGGATCTGATCGCAACAAGCCCAGCGCCACGGGATGTCCGGGTCGCACGGCTACCCCGTGAACCAGCAGATGGCCAAGCCTCTTGATGACTGCCGCAGAAAAGTCCTCAGCGCCAGCCGAGGAGCCTGCGTTGAGCAGAATCAGATCATGCTCGACTGACGCGCTCCGCACAGCCGCACAAATCAGCTCCAAGTCATCCCGGACAATCGGAAACCGGGTGGCAATGCCCCCCATTTCATGGATCTGGCCCGCCAATACCAGCGAGTTGAACTCGGTGATTCCTGAACGTCCGAGCGGCGAGCCTACGGGGAGCAGCTCGGAGCCGGTGGGAATGATTGCTACGCGCGGCCTTCGGGAGACAGAGACGCTATCATGCCCCGCAGCGGCAATCGCGCCAAGATCAACGGGTCTCAGGATGCTTCCTGATGCAACTACCAGTTGTGTTGCAACGATGTCCTCACCCATCGGCCGCACGTGACTCCAGGGCACAACGGCTGCCCGGATGCGAACGGCCGCCGGAGTCCGCACATCTGGCGCGGCCTGACCGTCCGTGCCAATTGATTCTACATTCTCGATGGGGACCACGGCGTCAGCCCAATCAGGAAGGGGATCGCCTGTGTCGACATAGCCGGCGAGGGGGCGCGCAGACCGGATATCGTTCACGCGAACCTCCAGCGTCACTGGAGCTGTGGGTAAAGCACTGCGGGTGTCCTCCGCGCGCACTGCAAAGCCATCCATGGCCGCGGCATGATAGTGCGGAGAGGACTGTTGCGCCCAGACGGCCTCAGCGGCAATCCGCCCAATTGCATTCTCATCCAAAGGGATGCGTTCAATCCCCAAGATGCCGAGCAAATCGGCTCCGCGCAATGCCTCGCGAAGGCGCGCCTGCGCCGTCGGCCTTGGAATATCTTCGAGATACACGGAGTCGCTGGAGGGTGCCATTCTTATTCCGGTTCGGGCAGATGCTGCGCGGGGCTAGAAGAGCTCCACATTCACAAGCTCGCCCGCTGCGAGCCCGTTCGTATCGGCTGGGATCTGCACCAACCCATGAGCCGCTATCAGATTGAATATCAGATTCGATCGACCGAAAATCGGCTCAACAATCCAATCGTGCGGACTCAGCGGATCCTCGAGAATCCGAACCGGCCACCAATCCTCTCGCCCGGTCTGCGAAGCCAGGTTGATCGCCAGCCTGGCCTTGATCGAGGCGCGCGCCGCCAACGCCTCCAGACCCAGCAACCGGTCCATCACGGGCACCAGAAAGAGGCGCGCAATGATCAGGGCACTCACTGGATTTCCAGGCAAGCCAATCACGGCTTTGCCGTTGCAGGCGCCCAGAATGGTTGGCTTGCCCGGGCGGATGTTCACGCCATGCACCAGAACACCGGGTGTTCCAAGGGAACCGACGGTCGCAGCGGTCAGATCGCGCGTGCTGGCGGAGGAGCCAGCCGTCACAACCACCAGGTCGCAGGCCTCCACCGCGCGGCGCGCAACTTCCGCCAGTCGGCCCACTTCATCCGGCACAACACCAAAGAAGACCGGTTCGCCGCCGCAGGCGCTGATTAGAGCGGAGAGGCTGGCGGAGTTCACGTCGCGTACCTGGCCCGGGAGCGGTCTTTCTCGCGGCCCCACGATTTCGTCGCCCGACGAGATCAAAGCCACCTTTGGTTTGCAGGTCACCCGCAGCGACGTGATACCCAATGCCATCAGTCCACCGATCTCCTGGGGACGGATCCTCCTGCCCCGTGAGATCACGATCTCTCCGAACCGCACGTCCTCCCCAATCATGATTACATTCTCTCCTGGCGCGACGGGCTTGAGGACCTCCACCTCCGCGGGCAAGGCCGTTCCCTTGCCTGAAACCCCGATCGTCTGCGTGCTCTCGAGCATGACGACTGCATCGGCGCCTTCAGGGAGCATCCCACCGGTGTGGATCTGCGCACATTCGCCGATCCCAATGCCAAGGGACGGTGAAGAACCCATGGCAATTTCGCCCGTGACTCGGAGATACGCTGGTTGTGCCGTTGAGGCGCCAAATGAGTCGCGTGCAGCGACGGCATACCCGTCGACAGTGGATCGACGGAACTCCGGAAGGTCATGGGGCGCCAGTATGTCCTCAGCGGCGACGCGATCGAGCGCCTCAGATGCGTCCACTAGCTCGGTTCTGTCGAGGGGCCAGTCGATGCCGGACACCAGCCTTGCCCGGGCTTCTGCGGGCGGCAGAAGTCTAAGAAATTCTGCCATCTATCGCAGCCAGAAGCTCAGGGTCAAGAAGTATGTCGTCAAGCCAAAGGCTGAGATTGCCGTCGTATTGAGCAGCCTCCACATGGGCTTCGCTCCGCGGGTAATCTGGCGCAGGACGAAGATCTGGAGCGCGGCGAAGGGAAGCGTAAGAAACGCAGGCAGGAATATCCGGAACGAAAAGCCGAGCAGCCCAGATATTCCCAGTAGCGCATAGGCCGAGATGACCAGGGCATGGTGAATGCCCACCGCCCGATGCCAACCGAGAGTCGTCAAGAGGGTAGATCGTTCATGCCGCAGATCCTCCGCGTACGACGAAAACCCAAGGGCAATGAGCATTCCAACCAGGAGCATGGTGAGGGCCGCCGTGCAGGCGCCAAGCAGGCGATGATACCCGCCCGCCTGCAGGCTGAAGCCAAGCGCCGGCGTCACGTAGGCCACCTGGACCGCCAGCAAGCCTTCGCCCAGCCCTCTGTCCAGCAGCCGAGCGGGCGGAACCGCGTACACGACGACCATGAGCAGGGAAATCGCCACATACAGCCACGCGTCCTTCGAAATCCCTTCGTTGCGACTGAGGGCAAGCGTCACCAGGACCGCCGTCACTATCGCCGCAACTGAAATGCGCAGCGCGGCATTTCGCAGGAGATCCGTGTCTTCTTGGGCGTCGGCTCCCGCTGGTGCCTCACGCCTCGCTCGAAATCCGGCAGCGAGCAAGCTCAGCGCCGACTGAAACAAGATGGCGACGGCCAGCCCGAGAATGAGCGGCAGCAGCCGGATGGGCAATCCCAGGTAGCGAGCGATGCCAGCGCCCAGCATGTACGTCAGGGCAGCGAGCATCATGTACAGGGGTCGCGCTTCTCGAAGAGAAGAGAGCAGGATTCGCACGCCCGCCCCTATTCCGTTTTCAGCGCCCGGCGGATATCGCGCAGGTGTGCCTGATTGTGGATGTAGACCATCTTGATCATTTCGCGCAGGCTCGTTACGCCGGCGAAGGGATGCCTAGCCTGCCGCTCGAGATCAGCCGGGGGCAGAGACTCCACGAAACTTACCATGCTTGCACGAGCGTTCCTGTACTCGTCAAGCAGCTCGACCCAGCTCATGTTCTCGGTTCGCCGCTGCTGATCTGCATTGTAGCGGTCGATAACAAAGTCTTCGGCCACCCCATCCCCACCTTCCAGGATCTGCTGGAAGAGTCTCAGAAAAGCCCGTTCAGCGCTCATGAGGTGCGCAAGGATGTTCCGGACGGTCCAGGCCATGCCCTCGGTGTAGACGCGGGTAGCGCGTTCCCGGTCCCCGAGACCGGCCATGAAATCGTGCAGCCGATCCCCCTCAGTCTGGAGTTTCGCCGCCAGGGCGCCGGCGTCATCCATGCGAGCGCCTATGGCCCGAACTGTGCATAGTTGATGGCTTTCTTGCCGCTGGCATACCAGCTGTAGTTCCGGAGTCTGGAGAGCTGGCGAGCAATCTTCCCGCTTTCGGGAAAATCCGTTCGAACGTAGTAGTAGTGGGCTTCGTAGGGGCTGTCACCGAACGCCGCCGCGAGCAGGTAGTCGTGCGACTCAGCATACTCCTTGAGCGTAAGCGTCATCCGGTGCCAGGCATTGCTGAGATCCCTTGGATTGTTACGGGGCGGGACCAAGGGTGAGAAATAGGCGTGAAAAACAATCAAGTGCGGTCGAAACTTGTCAAGGTACTCTTCGGTGACCTCACCATGCCTCGCGATCTGTGGATCGTTTAGGCCCCACGTATCAATGGTCTTCCAACCCGAGTAGAGGGGAAGCAGACCCGCTTCACTGGTCGCCAGGACGTAGCCTTGGTCGCGGTACGCCGCCAGCATCTTTGCCGCCTCGTATCTGCCATCGGCCTCGTAGGCGATGCCACAGGAGCGCTGTTGGACCGTGAGTGTGCATGCCTGACTGGCTGCGTACATCAGCAGCGCGGCACACACCGCCAAGCCTGCCACAAGCCAGACAGCCCGCCCCACTCTGTCAAAGGCAGCTGGCCTCCCGGACCATCCCTCCTGCCGCAAGTCGCGAACCAGGGGAAAGAACGAAAGCAGGACCATGGGCCACAGCGCATACTGGAAACGGCCCCCAAAGTTGGTTTCATTGGAAACTAGGATGAATACTGCCGCAAAGGCGAGCAGCGGCAGCGCATGAGCGAGGGTCTCGAGACGCTTGCCGCGCCGGCGCAGACCCAGAAGGAAGGCCAAGCCAAACGGACCTGCAAAACGAATCAGGTACCTCATGGATTCCCAGAAGGAATCCAGGTGCAACAACCCGCCTCCCTTCTTGTAGTAGGGATTCGGCAGCGGATGGCCAAAATGGCTCCAGTGCCACGCGAAGTATGCCCCGCCCCCAAGCAGCATGACCACGACAAAGATCTGGACAATTGGGATGGAGCGCCTCCAGCCCTTGACGAGAATAATGGCACCCATGATGAAGAGCGCCAGGAGCGCCCCCTCCGGTCTGGTCAAGCCGGCGATCAGCGAGCAGACAGCGAAGGTCCAAATCCACAACGTTCGGGGGGATTGGGCATGCATCAGCAGCAAGCCAGTTGCCCATGCCAGGCTGGCAAACATCGCAAAGAATGTCGTTCCAAAGTAGGATGCCACGTACCAGAGCCCGGCGCCAACAGCCAGGTAGAGCGCCACCAGCAGCGAAACCAACACCCCCGCCTTCCAGATTCGGCGGTTCACAAGGTACACGAGCAGCACGGTCACAACGTGGGAGCCAAGCCCCAGAACGCGAACGGCCCGGCCCGTAGGAACGCCCAACCGAATCATACCGGCGACAGTCGTCATAAAAAGGAAGTCGGTTGCACCATCGACCGGCGGCTCCCCTGTGTTCCAGACGAATCCATGACCACTCCCTAGGTTCTCGGCGTAGCGCATCAGCATCGCAGCATCTTCAAACGGCGGACCGCTGAAGTTCACAACAAATACGGCCACGGCAAACGTCGCTCCCAAGAGCGCCGCCAAGGCCAGCAAGTCCGGATGCCGATTTGTGGCACGCCGGAGACTACGCAACAAGCGAGTAGCCGCCGTCGACGACAAGGGTCTGTCCCGTAACGTACGCATTGTGGAGTAGGAACTCGAGGGCCGCACCGACCTCTTCAGTGGTGCCAGGCCGCTTCATTGGCAAGCGCGCTGTCAGGCGCTCCCAATCAGATTCGGACGTCTGTTGCGAAGGCAGAATCAAACCAGGAGCAATGGCATTCACTCGAATGCCAGGGGCATAGGTTCGGGCAAGCACTCTTGTCAGTGCCTCGAGGCCGGCCTTGCTGGCCACGTAGGCGGGATAGCGGCTCCAGCTCTTGCGGGCACCCACATCAGTGATATTGACAATCAACCCGCCACGGGCCATGCGAGCGGCTGCTTCCCGAGCGCAGAGGAATGGGGCCCTCAGGTTCAGATCCATGGTCAGATCCCACTCGGCAAGTGGCAGGTCGCGCCCGCTACCTCCGCCGAAGTGCCCGGCGGAGTTCACCAGGACGTGCAGCGGATGATTGAACGCATCCAGCCGCCCAAACAGCTGCGGGATGGCGTCGGCATCCGCAAGATTGGCCCGCAGGAGAAAAACGGAGACACCCAGAGCCCGCAACTCTCGAGCAGTTTCTTCAGCCTGGGCCTGCGAGTTCCAGTAGTGGACACAGACGGCATAGCCCTGCCGAGCAAGTACCACCGCGAAGACCTTGCCCAGACGATGCGCCGCTCCGGTCACAAGCGCCAATGGGGACGGGGCCATGCGCACTTTTTACCATAAAACTCCGCCCGCATTCTTCCGAGACTAGCGACGAAGGAGATTTGTGACAAAGAACCAAATGTTCGCCGGACGTTCTGCCAGCCTCCGCACAAAATAGGGGTACCAATGCGTGCCAAAAGGCACGTAGATCCTCACGCCGTAGCCGTCGGCTTGCAGTCGTGCCTGCAGATCACGTCGAATACCATACAGCATTTGGAATTCGAACGCAGATCTGGGAAGTCCGATCTTGGTTGCATACTGAATGGCATAGATAATCCGTCTTTCATCGTGAGTGCCAATCGCCGGGATTGGGGGAAAGCAGTCGCTGGCCCCGCCGTTTGGGGCTTGAACGCTGGCCGCAGCCTCCATCATGATTCTGGTTAGCAAGTCGAAATTGCTGTCGACGTCAGCCTTCCGCGGAAAGGCCTTGCTGGATGGCTCCCTGTAGGCTCCCTTGACGAGCCGGATCGGGGTCTTGTCGGTCAGCAGGATCCGCGCGTCGGCTTCGGTCCGGTAGAGGTAGGATTGAAGAGCAAGCCCAAGATTCCGGTATCCCTTCGCGCGCATCTCCTGACACAACGCGATCGACTGATCGGTGTAGGGCGTGTCCTCCATATCAATGCGGACAAAGATGCCGCAGGTCGTGGCTTTCGCCAGGATGCGTTCCAGGTTGTGCCTGCACACCTGCTCATTCAAACCCATGCCGATCTGCGTCAGTTTGACCGAAGCATTCGCGCACACGCTCGATTCCTTCACTGCTTCAAGTGTCCGGAGGATTGCGAATGCGGCATCGGCCGCTTCCGCCTCCGTGCGAGTATGCTCACCCAAGTGCGCGAGGGTTACCAGAAATCCCGCGGCGTTCAACTCACGAATGACGCGTAATGCATCGTCGACGGTTGTACCGGCGATGAAACGCGAGGCCGCCCGCCATGCGAACCCCCGCCCCATGACGAGTCGCTGAGCCCACGCTGCCTGGGAGAGGTAGATCAGGAGCGATCGAAGCATAGCTTCCCCTTGTTACGCTCTACCCCGGGGATTGTAGCATAGGCCCGCATGATGGCTGTGCTATACTTCCGCGCCATGGGATTCACGACTCGGGGCCGGCCAAGAAATCGAAACGCAAGCATCTGGTTGCGCGGCTCGGCGATCCTTCTGCTGATTCTTGCCACATTTCTGACCATATCATCCCTCATCAGCTATAGCCGGCAGCGGAATAGCTATCCCACCGGAATGACGATCGCCGGCCTGCCCGTCGGCGGCTTGGATCCTCAAGCGGCGTCGCAGCGGGTGCTGCAAGTGTACACGTCGCCGGTCGAGATCGTGTATGGCGCTGGTACCATTCACGCCGAGCCCAGCAGTCTGGGTTTCGAGCTCCAGTTGGAGTCGATGCTGGCTGCCGCCGACCTGAGCCGCACCGGGGGACCGTTCTGGGGCGGGTTTTGGGACTATCTCTGGAATCGCAGCCCGGCGCCCAGTGCAGTCCCATTGCGGGCTACGATCTCCGAGGAACGGCTTCGTACCTACTTGGTCACGGAGGTGGCCGCTCGCTACGACGAACCTGCCACGCCGGCCCAGCCGGTTCCCGGGACAACCGCGTTCACGTCGGGAAAACCTGGTCAGTCGCTGGACATCGAGCCGGCGCTGCCGCTGGTCGAGGACGCGCTGCGCTCGCCGACAAGTCGTTCCGTGCGATTGCCTTCAGTTGAGAACACTGCGGCGGCGCGGCCGTCAATAACAAACCTGGCCATCTTGATGAAGCAACTCGTTTCCGAATCAGGCTTCGACGGCACCATTGGCGTCTTCATGCTTGACCTGCAGACGGCTCAGGAGGTTCACTTCGCGCTGACCACGGGTCAGGAAATCCCTGTAGAGCCGGATGTGGCCTTTACCGCCTCGAGCACGATCAAGATCCCGATCCTGGTCTCCTACTTCATTCGGCAAGGGAAGGATCCGGTCCCCGAAAGCGTGAATCAGGAAATCCTGTATATGATTCGCCAATCGGACAACGTAGCCTCCGACGATGTGATGGCAGAGCTCAGCCCAGATACCGGGCCTTTGATCGTGACTGAGGATTTGCAGAAGCTCGGACTCAGCAACACGTTTATGGCGGGCTTCTTCGCGCCCGGCGCCCCCTTGCTGCGCAGGTTTACCACCGCCGCAAATCAGCGTACCGATGTCTTTACCGATCCGGATGTATACAATCAGACAACTCCGTCCGACATGGGCATATTGCTGGAGGACATTTATCAATGCGCCGAAACCGGTGGAGGCGCGCTCGTGGCCGCGTACCCCAGTCAGATGGATATCGACGTGTGCCGGCAAATCATCGCATATCTGGTGGCTGACAAGATCGGGGTTCTCCTGGAGGCCGGGTTGCCTGAAGGTACGCTGGTGGCACACAAGCACGGGTGGGTACCGGATCCTGATGGTGTCGTCCGGAATTTCAGCGATGCCGGAATCGTCTATACGCCTGGAGGCAACTTCGTCCTGGCGATCTATGCGCATCATCCAGTGCAACTGGTTTTCGATACGGCGAACCAGCTGTTTGCCAGTCT
>DATIPW010000167.1:0-1541 GCA_035471605.1 Anaerolineales bacterium
CTGCGCAGGCCGGCCTACGCCCGGCGGGACAGCAATTGCGTGCCCAGCTCGTATAGCGCGGCACCGGCCTCACCTTGTGGATGCAAACGGCGAAGCAATGCCATGGCCCGCCGGGTCAGCCTCTCCGCCTGCTGGGTGGCATACTCGCGCGCGCCGGCCTGCTCCAGAAGGGCGCGCAGCTTGGGTGAGCTGCTTGCACGGCGATGCGAGCTGCGCCACAGGCTGGCAAACTTGCCTGATTGAGCAAGGCCGTAGACCACCGGCAGCGAGAGTTTTCCTTCGACCAGGTCAGTGGCAGCCGATTTCCCGGTGGCGCTTTCCTCTCCCCAGATTCCCAGCAGGTCGTCCTGCACCTGGAAGGCCAGCCCCAGCAGCCGGCCGAACTTGCGGTAGCCGTCGCAGCGGCTTTCGTCCGCGCCCCCGAGCACGGCGCCCACGTGCGTGCAGGCGCCGATCAGGGCCGCCGTCTTGCCCTCGATCATTTGCCAGTAGGATTTGAGCGGGAGTGCCCGGGCTTTTTGATGGGAAAGATCCAGGTATTGACCCTTGGTCAGGTCCAGGCACGCTTCTTGCAGGATGGTGGCGACGGCGAAGACCTCCACGGGTCCGAAGGCGCGGGAAAGGTCCAGGGCAGCCTGGTTGGCGATGGTGAAAAGGGCGTCGCCGGCGTTGATCGCCATGGGCATGCCGGCCTTCCTCCAGAGGGTGGGCCGGCCGCGCCGCGTGGGCGAGTTGTCCTGGATATCATCATGTACCAGCGAAAAATTGTGCAGCAGTTCGAGTGCCGCCGCACCGGGCGCGGCCTGGCGCCAGCGCCCTCCGACTGCCGAGCACACCAGCAGGGATAGCAGCGGCCGAATGCGCTTTCCCCCAAGTCCCCGCCGCACAGCACCACCCCAACCCATGTGATAGGCCAGGAGATCGTAGAACTTGCGCGTGGGCTGCCGCGCCAGTCGGCGGACCTGGCGTTTGAGCTCAGCTTCAATCACCGGACGCATTAGGCGAGATTGCAACGTGAGTGACGATCGCATATGCGCTCCTGTACGCGGGGGGTTGGACCCGCGTCCTAGATTTCCCGCAAGGCTGTGGCCTGCAGCGCCCCCAGGTTGCCGGCACCCGCCGCAAACATGGAAACGCGCAGCTGGGCCTCGATCAAGCGGATGGCTTCCACCGCCTCCGCTGTGGAGACGGCAGCGGCTTTCAAGAAGGGCCCCGCCATGCCGCCCAGCGTGGCACCCAGGGCGATGCACTTGGCAAGATCGATTCCCGTGCGCAATCCGCCGCTGGCAAAGACGGCGGTGGCGGGCGCGGCGCGTTTCACCATGCGGATCGATTCCGCCGTGGGAATGCCCCAAGCCACAAAGGCTTCAGCCAGACGGCGCGCAAAGGGTGAGGGGGCGCGATACATCTCAACCTGGGACCAGCTTGTGCCTCCGGCTCCGGCGACGTCGATGGCTGCCACGCCGCAGTCGGCCAGGAGGCGCGCCGTGCGCTCCGAGATGCCCCAGCCAACTTCCTTGACCACCACGGGCGCGCCCAGC
>DATIPW010000168.1:0-17297 GCA_035471605.1 Anaerolineales bacterium
GGCACAAACCTGGCCAGGAAGATCGTCTTGCCCCCATGCTTTTCGAAGAAGGCATGTGTACTCTGCAGGTACTCCTTCTTGATCCACTTGATTCTGTAGGCCCGCTCCCCCAAGTAGTGACCAATCCAGTAGTTGACGGTGTCCCCGAGAACAGCCGCTATCCAGAGCAGGGCAGCCAGCAGCCAGACTTGAAAAGAGCCGAGCGCGGCAAAAGTGCCGGCAGCAAACAGCAGGGAATCCCCGGGAAGAAACGGGGTGACCACGAAGCCTGTCTCCATGAAGATCACGAGGAACAAGATTACATACGTCCACGCGCCATACTGAGCAATCACGATGCTCAAGTGATCATCCAGGTGCAAGAAGAAGTCAAGCAAGAATTGAAGAACTGTCATCCAAGGCATCCTTATTCGTTGAATTTGCGGCCCCGCATTATACCCCAGGGCCCCGAACCGAATCCTGGTTCCCCTTCCGAACCAACCAGTGCCCCAACACCAGCAAAAGCAGGCTGCCGGCAACAGCCGGGCCCAACTGGAGAGAACCCGCCGCCAGGAAGAACCAGTGCTGTGAACTGGCCAGCCAGTGCCCCGCCCCAAAACCCAAGGTGCTGAGCAGCAAGTAGAGCAACAACCGCGCCCCTCCTCCACCCACGACCAGATGAAAGAGTGCTCCGATCAGAAGGGCGCAGACCAATCCGAGGGCAAAAGATGGAAATGCCATGGGTCTCCCTGGTGAGTCCTACCGGATGATCCCGCCCCCAAGCACCAGGTCGTGCTGATAGAAAACGGCTGCCTGGCCTGGGGTGATATCGCGCTGCGGCTTGTCGAATTCAATTGTGGCGCTGCAACCATCCGGGCTGGGTCGGACCTCTGCCGGCTGTGCGGGCGCGGTGTACCTGGTCTTGACTTGTGCCTGGAACGGGCGCTTCCTGGGGGAGCCCTCAATCCACTGCACGGGCTCGGCACAGAGCAACCCGCTTCCCAGGTCTGCAGCTTCCCCAACGACCAGGCGATTGGCGCCGACGTCCTTTCGTACGACATACATTGCCACAGATGACCTGACTTGGATGCCCTTTCGCTGCCCGATCGTATAGTTGGCCAGACCGGTGTGGGTTCCAAGCCATTCGCCACGCGGGTTCACAATCTCGCCTGGCAGCAGCATGTCAGGCCGGTGTCGCACGATGAAATCCCGGTAGTTGCCGCCAGCCAGGAAGCACAGATCCTGGCTGTCATGCCTCGTCGCCGTCGGCAACGAGAATCTTGCGGCCAGGGCGCGCACCTCGGTCTTAAGGTACTCGCCCACCGGAAACAACGCCCGACGCAACTGATCCTGATTGAGAACGTGCAGCACGTAGGACTGATCTTTCGCCAAATCGCGGGCTCGAAGGAGCCTCGTCGTACCCCCCGCTTGATGCTCCACGCGCGCGTAGTGCCCCGTTGCCATGAGGTCGGCACCCAGCGCCAAGGCATGCTTGAGCAGCAAGGTCCAGCGAATGGTGCGATTGCATTCAAGGCATGGATTGGGTGTCCCCCCCCGAGCATAGCCATCGAGGAAGCTCTGCACGACCTGCTTGCGAAACGAGTCCCGGGCGTCCACCACATAGAACGGTATTTCCAGCTGGGCTGCCACGCGCCTGGCCAGGCCCATGGACTGCGGTGTGCAGCACCGATTGGAATCCTCATGGCCCGGCTCAGACCACAGCCGCAGCATGAGTCCGACGACGTCAAAGCCCTGCTCCTTCAGCAGGGCAGCGGCAACGGAAGAATCCACGCCGCCGGACATAGCCACCGCAACCTTGCGAGGCGAGGTCATGGCGAGTTTCCGATCACTGCGCCGCCCTGCTCAGTGCCCGGGCCTTTTCAACGAGTCCCGGCAGGACATTCACGAAGGCTTCGACGCTCCCTGGATCCGTGTCCTTGCCCAGCGTCACGCGGAGCGATCCCAAGGCCCAATCTGGGGAAAGACCGATGGCCATAAGCACGTCGCTGGGCTCCGGGCTGCCGGTCTTGCAGGCTGATCCCGAAGAGCAGGCGAAGCCCGCCGCATCCAAAAGGCCAAGCAGCAGATTCCCGTCAACTCCCCTAAACGCGAAGGAGGCGTGGTTGGGCAGGCGAGCACTTGGATTTCCTGTGAGGCGGCAGTCGGGGATGTTCTGTGAGATCGACGTGAGGATGTGATCGCGCAGGGGGATCACGTGCGCCGTCCGCTCTTGGCGTTCCTCCTGTGCCAGCTCCAGGGCACGGGCAAAGCCCACAATCAAAGGCACGTTGTGTGTTCCGGCGCGCGCGCCAGATTCCTGCTGGCCACCGGTCTGGGAGGGCATGAGCGGCGTGCCCTTGCGCACATACAGCGCACCCACGCCCTTGGGCCCGTAGAACTTGTGTCCACCCAGCGACATGAGGTCAATGCCCAGCACGTTCACATCAAGGGAAAGATAGGCGGCAGCCTGAACCGCATCCGTGTGAAACAAGACACCGGCTGCGCGGCACTCGGCAGCCAGGCGATCAATTGGGTTGATGGTGCCGATCTCATTGTTGGCATACATGAGGGACGCCACGGTGCACCCGGGACCCAGGGCATTGCGGAGGGTTTCAGGCGAGGTACCCCCGTGCACATCAGGCTGGAGCCAGTGCACCTCACAGGCATGGAGCCGTTCCAACTGTCTGGCCGTCTTGCTGACTGCATGGTGTTCGGTCCGGGAGGTAAGTATCCATCGATCCCCGGCAAGACTCGGGGATGCCCAGACTGCGCCGCGCAGCGCGAGATTGTCAGACTCGGTGCCGCAGGATGTAAAGAGGATTTCTGAAGGCGAGCATCGGAGAATGCGCGCGACCGACTCGCGCGCTGACTCGACGGCGGCCTCTGCGCGCTGACCATGGCGGTGAACCGAGGAGGGATTTCCGAAGGACTCCGCAAAGTACGGGCGCATGGCGGCGATCACGCGGTCGTCGACCGGAGTGGTTGCCGCGTAGTCGAAGTAGGTGATTGCTTCCATCGCGGGAGACGCAGGATTATAGCATGCACATCCCGCACAGCCACGTGCAAAAAATGGTCGCCTCCCACGCGCGGGGCCCGGCGATTCCCCCGTATGCCGGCATTATAATGACGCGCGAGGTGAGAATTCTGGAAGCAGAACCAGTGGCCATCCTACCGAACACACCCACACCATCTAAACGGCGTGCCGATGGACTGTGGATCTTGCCTCCAATGGTCTTGGTGCTGATCACGTATCTCTGGTTCATCAGCGCGGGCCTATGGACCACTTGGCCCAAGACCGCCGTGTATGACTACTACAGCAGCTTGGCAGCTGCATTCCAAAATGGGCAGCTCTACCTGCAAGATCCTCCCTCGCCCCAGCTCCTGGCACTTCCCGACCCCTATCGCATTGGAGCGCGCAAGGGCATTCCGCACCTGTGGGATGCTACCCTGTACAAGGATCGCTACTACTTGTACTGGGGGCCAGTGCCGGCGCTGCTCCTGCTGCCAGTCAGAGTATTGTCCGGTTCACGTCCGGTCCCAGATCTCTACTTGGCCTTCAGTTTTGTGGCAGGCGCGTATGCGGTCCTGTGCCTGATTCTTGTGCGGGCTTGGAAGCGCTTCTACGGGACGCTTTCCGCCTGGCCACTCTCCCTGACGTTGGCTGTGGCGGGCCTCGCACCGCCTCTGACGTGGATGCTGAATCGCCCCGAGGTGTATGAGGCGGCGATCGGTGCGGGGCAGTTCTTCGTGCTGCTCGGCCTGTACCTTTGCTTCAGGGCCCTTGATGGCGGAAGCCGAAACGGAACGAGTCTGGCGCTGGCCTCAGCATGTCTTGGTTTGGCACTAGGGTCGCGAACCAGTCAGGCGCTGCCGGCAGTCTTTGTGATCTTCACTACATCCTTGGCCCTTGCGATCGAAAGCAGGCGGCGGCACCTGGCGAGCTGGCCTTGGAAATCATGGCTGATGTTGGTGCTCCCAGCCGCGAGCGCTGTGGCAGGGCTGCTCTGGTACAACTGGGCGCGGTTCGGGTCGATCGCGGAATTCGGTTACCGCTACCAGTTGACGCTGCTCCAGCTGCCGAAGCACTACGATGAAGTGTTTTCGACGGTCTACATCCTGCCGAATCTTTACAACTACTTCCTGAATCCATTCACGATGGCGGCCGACTTTCCGCCGATCAGACCGCAATATGGCTCGACCGAGCTGTGGCCGACCCTCAATCTTCCCAGGATCTACTTCTCGGAGGCCGTCACCGGCCTGGCTTTCACGTTTCCGTTCATGGTCTTGGCAGTCTTCGCGCTTTCGGGGGCGCGGCGCTCGGCGCCCAGCCGCTCGCAACCGTCGGCCGAGGCTCGCAAATCACGGCTGCTCACTTGGCTGGGCGCGACCACTCTGGGGCTATCGCTGGTGGAACTGGCCACGCTGCTAGTGTTCTTCTTCGCGACCGAACGCTACTTGGCAGAGCTGGTGCCATCGCTGACGCTGGCGTCCTCGATCGGCTTCTGGCAAGCCTACAAGAGCGTGGAACGCCATGCAATTCGGCGGAGGGGCTTGGGGATCCTGGCCATTGGCCTGGCCCTGGCTTCGATCGTACCCAGCAGCCTCCTGGCGGTCTCGAGCTACCAGGAGAGGATGCGGACGTTCAATCCGGCGCTGCTGTCCGCGCTGAGCAGCCTGTTTCAGCGCTGAACTGCGGGCCCTGTCTTCAGACCGTTATAATCCGCCGTTGGCATGCGGCCGAGTACCGGAGGTGATATGGCACACTCGATCAAATTCGGAACAGATGGTTGGCGCGGCGTAATTGCAGAGGACTTCACTTTTGAGAACGTGCGCCGCGCCGCCCAGGGCTTCGCTTCCTTTTTGAAAGAGACTGGCAAAGGAGGTTCTTCGATGGTGGTCGGCCACGACAGGCGCTTCGGCAGTGAGTTCTTCGCCGCGGCTGTGGCCGAAGTGCTAGCCGGGAACGGCTTCCGTGTGCACCTGACCCACGGAGCAACACCCACACCGGTAATTGCGTACTCGACCGTTTCCAAGAAGGCTGCGGGCGCAGTAAACATCACCGCCTCGCACAATCCTGCAACGGACAACGGATTCAAGGTGCGCAACGAGTTCGGCGGTGCCATAGATCCACAGGGTCTGGCGCGCATCGAGTCGCTGATTCCGGATTCGGAAAAAGAGATCGAGCGAAGCACGTATCAGGAGGCGGAGGCAAAGGGCCTGATCGTGAAGTTTGATCCAGCACCCGCGTATGTGGAGCACCTGGGCCAGCTGCTGGATCTGGGTGCTGTTCGGGCCGCTGGCCTGACTGTGATGGTGGATTCAATGTGGGGAAACGGAGCCGGCTGGTTCGCCAACCTGCTCGCCGGGGGCAAGACGCGAATTGTTGAGATCCACAAGGAGCGCAATCCACTGTTTCCGGAGATGAAGAGGCCCGAGCCGATCAGCCCGAATATTGATGTGGGCCTGGCGGCTGCGCAGGCGAACAGGACCGATGTGCTGCTGATCACCGATGGCGACGCCGACCGTCTGGGGGTGGGCGACGAGAATGGCAAGTTCATCGATCAGTTGCGGGTCTATGCCCTGCTCGCGTACTACTTGCTGGAGGTCCGGGGCCAGCGAGGGGCGATAGTCAAGACGCTCTCCACCACCACCATGCTCAACGAGCTGGGCAGGCAGTACGGCGTGCCGGTCTACGAGACGGGAGTGGGATTCAAGTACGTGGCGCCCAAGATGCTGGAAACAGACGCCATGATAGGCGGGGAGGAAAGCGGCGGCTATGCGTTCCGGGGCCACGTGCCCGAGCGCGACGGCATTCTTGCAGGGTTGTATTTCCTGGACTTCATGGTGCGCACGGGCAAGAAGCCATCCGAGCTGCTGCAGACGCTATTTGAGAAGGTCGGTCCCCATTTCTATGATCGAATCGACAGGCCGTTCGAAGGTGAGCGGAGCGCGCGCGAGGCCATGATCCTAGCGGCGAAGCCGAAAACCATCGGGGGCCTCAAGGTAAGGGAGCTCGTGACGGTCGATGGCTTCCAGTTCCGGCTCGAGGACGGTGGCTGGCTGCTGATCAGGTTCAGCGGAACGGAGCCTATCATGCGCGTCTACTGCGAGACCACGCAGTCGGACAGGGTGCAGGACATCCTCCGAGATGGCCTCAAGATCGCGGGTTTAGATTGACCGAAGATGTCCGCCGCAGCAGCAAGAATTCTGCGTCCGTGAGGCTGCCGGACACCCACTGTCACCTGAACATGGATTGCTTTGATGCCGACCGTGCGGCGGTGATGGCGCGGGCCGCCGCCGCAGGCGTCAGTCACATCTTGGTGCCTGCACTGGACGTTGGTTCCGCGCGCCGCATCGTCGCCCTGGCCGCAGATCATCCGTGCCTATACGCCGCAATTGGAATCCATCCGAGTGAGACTGGCCCGTTGAACGCTACGCATCTGGACGAGCTCTCAAAGCTAGCTTTGGCCCGCAAGGTGGTCGCCATCGGTGAGATTGGACTTGACTACTACTGGGTGACGGAGGAGGCGCGACGCGCCCAGCAGCGAGACGTGCTGCGCGCCCAGTTGGATCTCGCAGCCGAATACGGCCTTCCGGCCGTATTGCACATGCGCGAAGAGCAGGATGCAGATGAAGGTGCCTGTGCCCACGACATGCTCAGGATTCTGGACGAGTGGGCGCACAAGCTTCGTGCACGGTCCGCGCCGCTGGTCGGCCGAGCCGGCGTGCTGCATTCCTTCTCCGGCAACTCGCGCAGTGCCCGGCAGGCGATCCAGCTCGGTTTCTACATTGGCGTCACCGGCCCGATCACGTACCGCGGCGCGCAGGATCGTCGTGACCTGGTGGGCAGCTTGCCACTCGACCGCCTGCTGACAGAGACGGATGCTCCATTCCTGTCACCGCTGCCCCACCGCGGCCAGCGCAATGAGCCGGCCTTTGTCGCTCTTATTGCTGATAGAATAGCTGCCATCCAGTCGCGAACGCCGCAGGAGGTGGCTGAGGCCATCAGCACCAACGCCAAACGGTTGTTTGCCTGGGGAGAACCCGCGTGAGCACGGTAACCTACCTTTCTCCGATTCAGACGCAGCTCCAACTGGTCGAGGCCCGCCTTCACGCTCAGGCAGACGAGCGCCATCCAGATTTGCGGGCTGCCTTGGAGCAGATCTTGGCTGCGGGGGGCAAGCGCATCCGCCCCACGCTGGGGCTGCTGGTGGGCTACATGCTCGGGGGGCCCGAGGAACGTCTGGTCACACTTGGCGCGGCCGTGGAATTGCTCCATACGGCGACACTGGTTCACGACGATCTGATAGACGGATCGCTTCTCAGGCGTCACACGCCCACATTGAACGCCCGCTGGTCCCCGGCCGCAACCGTGTTGACCGGTGACTTTCTGTTCGCCCGGGCCGCCAAACTTGCGGCCGAGACTGGCGACCTGCCGCTGATGGAACTCTTTGCCGAGACGTTGTCAGTGATCGTCAACGGAGAGCTCAACCAGATGTTCTCGGCGCGGGGCGTGATCAGCCGCGAGAGCTACTTCTCGCGTATCTATGCGAAAACAGCATCATTGTTCGAAATGACGAGCCGCGCGGCGGCGATGATCAGCCCCGCTTCAGAGGCGGTAGTGGAATCCATGCGACAGTTCGGCTACGAGACTGGAATGGCCTTCCAAATCGTGGACGATATCCTCGATTTCACCGGCGAGCAGGCCGCCATGGGGAAACCCATTGGTTCTGATCTGCTCAATGGTTTGGTGACCTTGCCGGCAATCTACTATGCGGAGATGGCCCCAGATGACCCGGACGTTCGGGCCCTGGCCGACGGGGCTTGGGCAAACCACGAAAGAATAGTTCGGCTCGTGGAAGCCGTCCGACGCACGGACTCGGTTGACCGCGCCATGCAGGAAGCCACGCGCCACGTGGAGCGCGCGCTGGCGGTGCTGGAGCCGATCAAACCCAGTCACGAGCGGGATGCTCTTGCAAATCTGGCGAGATTCATAGTCGATCGCAAATTGTAGCCGCTTGCCGCGCCGGGCTTTCGCCGGTACGAAAGTCCGGATCGAACTCGGCCAGGGCACCCCTTTTCCGTCCATGCCATGAGCAACACGAGACACGAACTGCGCCTCAACCTTGGCTTCATCCTGCACGAGGAGGTGGGCTACAGCTACGACTACTCCTTTGACCTGGCCTCGGCCAGGCTGGGGGAAGACCTGGAAGTGAATGGCCTGTCCGGGAATCTGGCAGTTGGGCGCACCGCGCAGGGCTTGCTTTTCAGCGGCAGATTTGCGGCCGGAATTGAGCTGACCTGTGTGCGCTGCCTTTCGATCTTCGAGCATGGCCTGGCCTGGAGCCTCACGGAGCACTACGCCATGAATGAAAGATCGCTCTCGGAATCAGGCTTGCTAATCCCTGAAGACGCCCAAGTCGATCTCCGGCCCTTGCTGCGGGAATACGCTTTGCTGGAGGTGCCCATCAACCCAATCTGCAGACCTGATTGCAGAGGCCTGTGTCCCGTTTGTGGACAAGATCTCAACGAGCGCGATTGCGGTCACAGGCGCGAAGAAGGCAATTCATCTTTTGCGGCGCTCAGGGATTTCCTGCGTGAGTGAGAGGCCACAGCCACGGCAGAAGCCCGGCTCCGCACAGAGAATTCTTGCACCCTCATCCCTCCCGGCACCCCTGCTGTTGAGCCCCTCACCAAGAAAAAGCATCGCAGAAACCTCCGCCAATCGAGGCCATGTTCCCGGAGCTATTGGGTTGCAGCATCTCAGATTTGAATCCCGCCAACGCGACGCCTCGATCGTCTGAGCACAGCTGGGCTGCTGAGGGCGGGCCCCGCACGTTTCGCCCTCGCCCCTTCCTATGGGCAAATTCCGCCTCTTTCTTTCATACCGTATGCCAACAGGGCACTGTCTTCCCCACCACCCGCGTTTGAGCAGCCAAGACGATCTCGGAGGCCATGGTAGAATGAGCGCATGCGGAGTTCAGCGCAATTGGCGCGAGCGGTCAGAGCAGTGTTGATGTCGATGTGGATGCACGTTCCGGCCTGGGGAATCTCCTAGCTTCAGTCCTCTCACACCCCTCGGGCTGTCCATCAAGGAGGACGGCCTTTTTTCTTGCACTTGGGAGGCCAGGGCCTTGCTCGTAAAGCAGCCATGCAAGGCAGCCTCCGGGAATACTGGCGAGCGTGCATGGAGAACACATGGCTCAGAACATTCTGATTGCAATTGCCTGGCCGTATTCCAATGCCGAGATCCACGTGGGCAACCTGACCGGCTCCCATCTTCCGGGCGATATCGTGGCCCGCTATCACCGCCTGAAGGGCAATGCGGTTCTGATGGTCAGCGGAACGGACTCGCATGGAACGCCGGTGGCGCTTGCGGCTGACCGCGAGGGCCGCCCCGTCGAAGCCGTTTACAAGAAATATCACGAGGGATTTCTGGACCTGTTCCTGAAAGCAGGGATCTCCTACGACCTGTTCACCAGCACGCATACACAAAACCACTTCAAGGTCGCCCAGAGTATCTTCCTGGCGCTGCAGCGCAACGGCTACCTGTTCAAGAGGACGAGCCAGCAGTGGTTCTCGCCCAGATCTGAGAAGTTCCTGCCGGACCGCTACGTGGAAGGCACCTGCTACATTTGCGGCTTTGTGGGAGCCCGCTCTGACCAGTGCGACAACTGTGGAAATGTGCTGGAACCTGAGAGACTGATCGATCCGCGGGCGACGACCGGTGATGGGGCGCTCGAACTGCGCGACACAGAGCACTTCTACCTGGACCTTTCGAGACTTGAGCCGGAAGTCAAGGCGTTCCTGCGGCAGCGGGCAGACCACATGCGCGATACGGTGCTGGGCGAGTCGCTCGGGAAGATCGAGGCGGAAGGCCTCAAGCCGCGTCCGATCACGCGCGACCTCGATTGGGGCATACCGGTGCCCGCAGAGCAAGCTGGCTGGGAGAACAAGCGGCTGTACGTCTGGTTCGAGGCCGTGATCGGGTACCTTTCAGCGGCCATTGAGTGGGCGGGTTTGTCAGGGGACGGGCAGGCCTGGAAGGATTGGTGGGCCAATCCCGCCGCACGGCAGTTCTATTTCATAGGAAAGGACAACATCTTCTTCCACACATCGCTCTGGCCAGCCGAGTTGATGGGAGTTGGCGATCAGTTTGCCGACATCTTCGCAGGAGAGAACTACCCGCTGACCCTTCCGTACGATGTGCCGGCCAATCAATTTATGAACCTTGAGGGCCAGAAGATCAGCGGCTCGCGCAACTGGGCGGTCTGGGGCGGCGACTTCCTCAGCCGATACGACCCCGATGCCTTGCGCTACTACCTGACCATCAACATGCCTGAGAGCAAGGATAGCGACTGGGATTGGAGTGACTTCGTGGCTCGCAACAACAACGAGCTTGTTGCCACATGGGGCAATCTGGCGAATCGGCTTCTATCCTTCTGCTACCGAAACTGGGATGGTCATGTCCCCGCGATAGCGCTTTCCGCGCTGCGGCCCGCAGACAAAGATCTGCTCGAATACTTGGATTCCAGCTTCGTCTCCATCGGCGGTGAACTGGAGGCGGTGCGCCTGCGCAGTGCCCTCCAGGAAACGATGCGTCTGGCTTCGATGGTCAATCAGTATCTCGACCAGACCGCCCCCTGGACCACGCTGAGGCACAATCGCGATGAGGCGGCCCTGTCCGTTTTCACGGGGCTCAGGGCAATCGATTCACTCAAGGTGCTCTTCTCGCCGTTCCTTCCGCACACCTCTCAACAGCTGCATGAGCTACTGGGATACGGCGGGCGGCTCTTCGGCCAAGCCTACCTGGACATGGCCACCGATGAACTCGGCCAACACAGGATTCTTCGCTACCGCCCGAGAACGGCCTTGCCAGAAGACACCTGGAAGCCCAGTCGGCTGGAGCCTGGCCAGAGGCTGAAGGAACCCAGGCCCCTTTTCAGGAAATTGGATGACACAGTCGCCGATTTTGAGAGGGCGAAGCTCGGCAAGTAGCATTCCGGGCCGCGGGCAACTTCCCGGTCCAGCCATCGTCGGCACGAGCACCTGGGCAACGGGCACGCACGTGATCCTGCGGAATCTCCAATAGGCGGCAACTTGATCCTTGCGGCCTGGCTGCCCTGGCGGTCTGGCTTGGTTGCGCCAGATCGTAGAATGGTTCGCCAATCCGGGCGTCCGAGAATCAAGGAGGCGCGGTGCGGCCGCCTTTGCGCCAACTTGCTGAGGGCAAGGATGGCGCCTACTGCCGGACAAGACGCTGCGGATCGATGCCGGCGAGCCAATCCGGAAGTACAGCGATCAGGCGCGCCATGATGTCCTTGGTGCGGGACATGAAGAGAGGGTAGTCGCCGTAGGCCTCGCCGCCGGAAGACCCCACCAGATCGCTGACGCCGCGCAGAATAAGGAGGGGTTGCCGATTGCGCTCAGCCACCCAGGCTATCGCTCCCGATTCCCAATCGGCAGCCACTGCATCAAACTTGCGGACCAGTTCGGGGATATCCTGAGGAATGATATCGCGGTCTCCTGATACCAGCAGCCCGCGGACGACCGGCAGGGGATCCGCCTCCGGCAACCAGCGCAGATCCAGGGTCGTGGAGTAGTGTTCGATGGCCTCGGCCGCATCCGCCATCTGTTCGACGATATCGTAGATCACGGTCCGCTCGACGAGGATGATGGTTCCCCGGGCGATGCGACCTTCGAATCCACCGCACGTTCCGAGGTTCACCAACAAGTCAGGTTGCATCCGGTCGATCACGTATTGCGTGGTTGCGGATGCAGAGACCCTGCCCCACCCCCCATGGAAGAAGGTCAACCCCCTGTTCCGGAGGCTGGTCTCAAGATACTCGCCGAGAGGAGTTGTGTGGGGCTCGGAATCGCTCAGGAGGGACTTCATGACCCTCCATTCTGCGTCGGCCGAGATCAGAACGATGGTTTTCACGCCTGGCGGCCGCGAAGATAGTCGAGAAGGATCTGCAGAGCCGCGCCAGCAGCTTGCATCTTGTTCTGGCGTCGATCCCCCCCGAATTGGTGCAAGAACGCTCCATCCTCGGCGGGCGTGCTCAGTCCGAACCAGGTCGTCCCGACTGGTTTGTTGGGAAGGCCGCCGCCCGGCCCGGCAATGCCGCTAATCGAAATCGCCAGATCAGCTCCAAGCGCGGTTCGCGCCCCGCGGGCCATCTCCAACACGGTTTCGCGGCTCACCGCGCCGTGCTCTCGGAGGGTGGCCCAGGACACTCCCAGGAGCGCGACCTTGGCCTCATACGCATAAGCGACGATGGCCCCGCGAAAGTAGTCAGAGCTTCCGGGCACATCGGTGATGCGGTCGGCGAGCAGACCACCCGTGCAGGATTCAGCAACCGCCAGCTTGAGACCTTTGGATCGAAGCCAGTGACCCACCTGGCTCTCGAGGGACTCGGCACCGACGCTCATAGGACGCAATTGTACATGACTTGGTTGCCCCCAAGCCGGCCAAGAGTTGCCAGGGGGGACTGGCCCAGCAGAAGGCCCCACACTCAGAACGAAGGCGGACTCTGAAGGCCCGGGGGGCGGCCGCGAGGCGGCGCATCAAATCCGGGACAGTGGCGATAGGCGTGAAGCCGATGGCTCGCGGTGAATGTGCATGGGTATGACATGAAATCAACTCTTGAGGATTCATCGCCATCAGATGCCACGATCGAGTGGACGGCCATGCGGGCATTCGGCTGCTGAGCTACTATTGAAGCGGCAAGGGGCATACGCGCTGCGGATCCGCCCTTGCCGCTTCATGATGCGAGTACAATACGCGCCGACCCTGCAAGGCGCGGTTGGAGCGATATGGTGGATACCGGCGACAGATTGCAAGCCATCCTTTCAACGATCCCGGCAAAGCCCGGGTGCTATATGATGAAAAACGCGGGGGCCGGCATCATCTATGTCGGCAAGGCAGTCAATCTCCGGAATCGCGTCAGGTCCTATTTCCATTCCAATGCCGGACAGGATGGAAAGACGCGGCGGCTGGTGCGCGAGGTGGCGGATATCGAGTGGATCCTGGTTGGATCGGAGCTTGAGGCTCTGATCCTCGAGATGAATCTGATCAAGAAGCACCGGCCGAAGTACAACGTGCGACTGAAGGACGACAAGCGCTACCCGTACATCAAGGTACATTGGGCGGATGCCTATCCAAAGGTGACTGTGACCCGGCAAATGACGGAAGATGGATCGCGTTTTTTCGGGCCATACACTTCGGCCTGGGCCGTCTACCAGACGCTGGACGCCTTGCGGCGGGTCTTTCCGTATCTTACTTGCGACCGCACGATCACGGGCCAGGATACGCGCGCCTGCCTGTATCATGATATCAAGCTGTGCACGGCCCCCTGCATCGGAGCCATTGACCGGCCCGGCTACCGGCAGATGATCTCGGACCTGATGGACTTCCTGGCAGGCCACAGCGAGGAAATCGTAGACCGCATCCAGGCTGCCATGCAGCAAGCATCGGAGGAGATGCGATTCGAGAGGGCCGGCGCGCTGCGCGATCAGTTGAAGTCGATCCAGTCCATTATTGAGCGGCAGAAGATCGTTTTTCCGGCCGACTACCAGGATTCGGATGTGCTGGCCATGGCGCGCTCAGACGGGGAGGCCTGCGTACAGGTGTTTTTCATCCGCGGCGGAAAGCTGATCGGCCGGGAGTACTTTGTGCTTGAGGGCACCGAGGATGCTGCGAATTCAAGAGTCCTTACAGAGTTCGTGAAACAGTTCTACACAGAGGCTGCAACGATCCCGCAACAGGTGATGCTTCCCGAAGAAATCGAGGAAGCGCGCATCATAAGCCAGTGGCTGCGGTCGCGCCGAGGCGCCCAGGCGCTCGAGTTCGTGGTCCCCCATGAGGGACAGTCACAGCAGCTGGTTCAAATGGCGGCTGAGAACGCGTCTGAGACCCTGGCCGCGCTGCGGGCCCAATGGCAAGCGGATTCCCACAAGCAGGAGCAGGCGCTCTCCGACCTTCAAGCGGCGCTGGGGCTGGCGGCGCCTCCAAACCGCATCGAGTGCTACGACGTTTCGAATACACAGGGAACAGCCATCGTGGGAGCCATGGTGGTCTTTGAGCAGGGAGTACCAAGCAAGCGGCTGTATCGGCGCTTCAACATCGAGAGCGTGGTCGGGGCGCCTGATGATTTCGCCTCCATGGAAGAAATGCTCACCCGCCGCTTCCGCCGATGGTCTGCCAGCCAGACCGGTGGTGCCCAGCCCGGCCGCAAGCCTGATCCGTCCTTTGCGCTGCTGCCGGACCTGTTGATCGTCGACGGCGGCAAAGGGCAATTGGGCCGCGTGACCCGCGTGCTGGAGCGGACGGGGCTCAGGGAGAGTGTGCCGGTCGTTGGATTGGCCAAGCAGCGCGAAGAGATCTACTTCCCCGAGAAATCCGAACCTGTGATGCTGGCGCGTCATTCACCGGGACTATACTTGCTGCAGCGGATCAGGGATGAAGCCCATCGTTTCGGGATCACAGCTCATCGCAGGAAACGGACGGCACTGGGACTGGCCTCGCAGCTGGATGCGATCCCTGGCATCGGCCCAAGACGTCGCAAGGCCCTGCTCACGCACTTCGGATCACTTGACGCCATCCGCAGTGCAACTCTGGATGCCCTCAAAGTGGTGGTTCCGGAGGCGGTGGCCCTCTCCATAAAGACACATCTTCCCTGAACCGGCTTCCCAGGAGGACTTTCCCTTCTCATCAACCTGAAAGGCTTGCTGCCATATGCCCCGTCAGAAACCCCGTCGCCTTCGCCGTGCCTCGACCGCGCAGTGGGTCTTCCTGCTGCTGACAATTGTGATCATTCTTTCTTTTGTGCTATCGCTCTTCGCCCAGGTCTAGGGCAGCTCAGCCGGATCTTGCCCTGCCCATCGCGGGTATAATGGGCGTGCCGGACCGGAGTGCACATAGAGGACACAGAGACACCGAACGCACCTGTGTGTCTTTTGTGTCCTTTGCATTGTCAAAGTAGGACTGATGCTTAACAAACTTGTCGCGATTACGAAACGCTATGAGGAGCTGGGAGAGGCGCTTCTGCAGGTGGGTGGCGACTATCAGCG
This sequence comes from Anaerolineales bacterium, assembly GCA_035471605.1. Lineage (GTDB taxonomy): Bacteria > Chloroflexota > Anaerolineae > Anaerolineales > Villigracilaceae > Fen-1038. The sequence continues at coordinate 15,049 of DATIPW010000168.1, forward strand.
CGCGGCGCAGCTCAACAAGGAGCGGGCCGACCTGGAGACGATTGTTGCCAAGTCCAAGGAGTATGACCGTGCGGTGAAAAGCCTGGCAGAGGCACGGGCAATCCTTGCCTCACAGAGTGAAACAGACCTTGAGCTTCGGGCGCTGGCTGAGGCCGATGTCTCGGCCCTGACGCCGGCAATTGAGATGCTGGAAAAGGAGATCCGCCGGCTTCTGGTGCCCAGAGATCCCCGCGATGACAAGAATGTGATTGTCGAGATCCGCGCCGGCACGGGCGGGGACGAGGCGGCCCTGTTCGCGGCAGATCTGTTTCGAATGTATGCGCGCTTCGCGGAACGGCAAAGTTGGAAATCCGAGATCCTTTCGGAAAACGCCATCGGCATTGGGGGCTTCAAAGAAGTCATCTTTGAGATCCGCGGACGGGGCGCCTATTCGAAGCTCAAGTATGAATCAGGGGTGCATCGGGTACAGCGTGTGCCCACGACCGAGGCCTCAGGGCGCATACATACTTCTACGGCGACGGTGGCAGTGCTGGCCGAGGCCGAAGAGGTGGACATCGAAATCCCAGAAGTGGACATCCGCATGGATGTATACCGTTCTTCTGGCGCCGGCGGGCAGAACGTGCAGAAGAACTCGACGGCAGTGCGGATCACTCACTTGCCCACAGGCATGGTCGTGGCTTGTCAAGACGAGCGCTCCCAGCTCCAGAATCGACTTCGAGCCATGGCAATCCTGCGAGCGCGTTTGTACGAGATCGAAGAGGAGAAGCGGCACTCTGCGCAGGCCGACGCGCGGCGCCTGCAAATCGGCACCGGGGAACGCTCGGAGAAGATCCGCACATACAACTTCCCTCAGAACAGGGTCACGGATCATCGTACGGGGCAGTCTGTCTACAACCTGGCAGGCGTCATGGGCGGGAGCATTGACGCGTTCATTGACGAGCTTTCTTCGCGGGATGAAGCGGACCGGCTGATGGCTGCCAGTGCTCCGGATTCGCGTCCCTAGGCAATGGCGCCTGCACTGCACGCTCTGCTTGACTCGGCCGCCTCGCGACTGGCGACACGTAGCGCTACTCCGCAACTCGACGCCCAGGTCCTGCTGGCGCACGTGGTCGGCCGGACACGGACCTGGGTGATGGCACATACGGATGCCTCGCCAGATGCAAAGCAGGAACGCAGGCTCGAGGCGATGCTCCAGCGGCTTGAGCAGGGCGAACCGCTCCCCTATGTGCTGGGACATCAGGAGTTCTTCGGGCTGGATTTTGACCTGACGCCCGACGTCCTGATCCCGCGCCCGGAGACCGAGCTGCTTGTACGAAGGGCTCTGGACTGGATGGAAGCGTCTGCAGACCGGCGCACCATCGCAGACGTCGGCACGGGTTCAGGCTGCATAGCGGTCAGCATTGCCGTCCACGTTGCGGATGCGCACATCCTGGCGACCGACATCTCCCTGCCCGCCCTCCAGACCGCCCGGGCAAATGCCCGCAAGTTCGGCGTCGCTGATCGGATCGAACTCGTACAGTGCGACATACTCCCGCCGCATGCAGCGGGGCTGTCCACGGAGCAGCATCTCGATCTGATCTGCGCCAATCTGCCCTACATCCCAACCCGCCAACTGCGGTCGCTGCCTGTGTTCGCCCATGAGCCCAGCCTGGCCCTCAATGGCGGCACGGATGGCCTGGATCCTTTTCGCAGGTTCTTTGCACTCGCGCCGATCTGGATGGCGCCGGGTGGCCTGATGCTTCTGGAGATCGAAGCGGCGAAGGGATCCGCGGCGCTGTCTCTGGCATACGACGCGTTTCACTCAGCGGCCATCCACCTGCACAAGGATCTCTCAAACCGGGATCGACTGCTTGAGATCCAGCTGAACGGGCTGGCGTGAATACGGTGGTGCTGGATGCAACGCCGCAAGAAAATGTGCGCCGAGCGGCGGCTCTGCTGAGTGAGGGCGGCCTGGTCGCATTTCCGACGGACACCGTTTACGGTCTCGGTGCCGATGCGTTCAACCGGGCAGCCGTGCTACGCATCTACGCCGCCAAGGGCCGCCCTTCGAACAAGGCGATTGCGGTGCTCTTGCCCTCTGCGGCGGACATCGACCAAGTTGCAGGGCTAATCAGCCCGGAGGCACTGCGACTCGCCGAGAAATTCTGGCCCGGACCGCTAACGCTGGTGGTACCGAAGAATCCCCGGGTGCCCGATGTCGTGGCCGGTGCAACGGTGGGCGTGCGAGTCCCAGATCACGCCGTGGCGTT
>DATIPW010000169.1:0-10850 GCA_035471605.1 Anaerolineales bacterium
CGACAAAGTGATTAGGGCGAGGCGGAAGGTCTGCGGCAGGACGTTCTCTATGCGGGCGAATCCGGCCGGACTCCAGCCCCCGTCGCCAGCCTCGAAGCCCTCGCTGTAGCCGGCGGCTTCGATGGCCAGATCGTCCAGGAGCAAGCCCTCGCCGTTCAGGGCCGCATCGGTGACATACTCAAAGCGCAGGTACACCTTCTCACCGGCGTACTCGGAAAGGTCAACGGTCTCCTGGATCCAGCGGGCCTGCTCCCCGCCCCCGCTCTTGTCGGTGTATCCACAACCGAAGGCGTTCCCGGACTGATCGGCGTCGTTGCAGGAGGGCGTGCGGAGGATTGACCAAGACGTGCCATCGGGGGATGCCTCAAGGTACAGGTAGTCCCAACCCTGCTCGATGTCATACCAGGTCCAGTAGGAGAACTCGATGGGCGCGGAGATGCCGGTGAAGTCAAATTCCCGGGTGAGGGTCATATCGGATTCATCGCCCCGGTTCGACCAGAAGGCATGTTTGCCTCCGTGGGCGCCAGCCGGAAGAACCTGGACCGCGGTGGACCCGGTGAATTCGAGGGTATGGTCGCCGGCGCAGCCAATCTCGATGTAGTCCGGTCCAAACTGGCTGACCGTGCCCCCGAGGGAGTCGGAAGGGTAGCTACGGATGGTCTGGGTCGCCTGGGTTCGGGGTGCGTCGGGATAGTTGTTGAAAGCAAAGCGGCCGTCCGCCACGCTTGGATCGCCGAGGTACATGGCGAGCATCCAATCCAAAGCAACGTCTTCGGCGTTCAGGAGGCTGCCGGTTTGCGAATCGGTAATGCCGAGTTCCTGGAACACGGCATCGATGCCGGCCAAGCCGTTCTCCTGGTGACGAACGAGGGCCTGGGTCGCCGGGTCTCCGAAGCGATCGAGGAAGTAGGTGGTGAAGAGGAACGCCTGACCGTAGTGCCGGGAGGTCACCGCCGGGCTGTCGGACAGGCTGGTCCAGTCAATCAGGGAGAGGTCGGGGTTGCGGACGTAGGCCGAATCGGCCCCCCCGACCGTGTAGCCATTGAGGAAGGCGGCCAGCTCAGAAAAACCCTCATTGATCCAGGAAGTCTCATTGCGATCAGTATTCCAATGGATCATGTGCTGAAATTCGTGGGCCAGAGTGCCGTAGGTATACTCATTGTCAAGCGGCATGCCGTCGGCATTGAAGACGAACATCTCTGCCGCATTGGAATACTTCTTGATGGCGGGGTTGTACTCATCTGGCGTGGAGTAGTAGCCGCCCGTGGAGGCACCCAGATTGCGGGCGTAGAGAATGTAGACATGCGGATCATTATCCACTCCGGGCGTCCATTCGCTGCCGAAGAAGCGCCGGTTGGTGGGATAGATCTCATTCTCAAATGCGGTCATGAGGGCGGCGATATCGTCATCGGCCGCCTGGACACCGTCTTCAACCCAAAAGTACGAGTGCGGGGTGACGTAGCGCAGCGTGGCGCTGATCTGAAAGTTCTCGATGGTGTCCGAATTTGTGATCCAAAACAGGCGCGTGGCACCCACAGCATATGAGGAGGCAGGCGCGGGTAGCGACACCGCAACACTACAGAGCACCTGGAGGCGGCAAGCGAGCTCATAGGGATCGTTCTCCGGGACAATCACACTGGAGAGTGCCGTGACCGTGTCGGCGGAGATCGATTCGAGCGGAGGACGGCTGAGGGGAATGGCGGGCTCCGCCGTGGGCGGAGCCAGGCTGAGGGCCGGGGCTGTGCTGCCGCCATTCCACCAGAGGAAGGCGGCAACGCCCGCGGCGAGCAGCACGATGAGACACAGGCAGAGCAAAATGCCGGCCACCACCGCCCAAATGACCCAATTCGAAGACCGAGACCGGGGAGATTCCATGATTCCTTTCCCTAACAGCACCCCCCGACGGCAACCGAAACGAAGGGGGAACGTGCTGGTCACGAACGAGAGAAACTGGAAGACCGGACGAGTGCCGGGCAGAAGATGCGCCGGGCCAGCCCCGCCGGAGCGCCTTTCAGGCAGCCGCGGGCTGCCTGGCTTTCTTCATGGACGCGCCGGCATGGAAGATGATCTGGTTCTTGCCCTCATCCACATCAACCAAGACCGTGGCGCCGTTCTTGTACTTGCCCGCGAGCAGGTCCACGGAGAGAGGGCTCTCCACGTGTTTCTGGATGGCACGGCGAAGGGGACGGGCGCCAAAGGCTGAGTCGTAGCCCTCGCGGGCAAGCCAAGTTCGCGCCGCCGGCGTGAGTTCAACCTGAATATTGTACTCACTGAGTCGATCGTGCACTTCCTTCATCTGCAGATCGACAATGCGTTCCATGTCCTCTATGCTCAGCGGCGAGAACATAATGATCTCGTCCACGCGGTTCAAGAACTCCGGCCGGAAGGTGCCCTTGAGGGCCTTTTCGATCTTGTCATGCGCCTCGCGGTCCTCGTCATCGGCCTTCTGCTGGAGGAAGCCGAGGGTGCCGCCGCGCTTGACATACTCGGTGCCGAGGTTGGAGGTCATGATGAGGATGGTATTGCGGAAGTCAACGACGTTTCCCTGCCCATCCGTCATGCGGCCGTCGTCGAGAATCTGCAAGAGGGCATTCCAGACTTCAGGATGAGCCTTTTCGATCTCATCGAAGAGAATGACACGGTAGGGCCTGCGGCGCACCGCTTCCGTCAGCTGGCCCCCCTCCTCGTAGCCAACATAGCCAGGAGGTGCGCCAAACAGGCGGCTGACGGTGTGCTGCTCGCGGTACTCCGACATATCGACACGGACCAGCGTGTCCTCATCGTCAAACATGAACCAGGCGAGAGCTTTGGCCAGCTCGGTCTTGCCAACGCCGGAGGGGCCGATGAAGATGAAAGAGCCAATGGGCCGCCTGGGGTCCTTGAGCCCGGAACGGGCACGGCGGATGGCATCCGAGATGGCGTGGATGGCCTCCTGCTGGCCGATGATCCGCTCGTGCAGGCGCTCTTCCATATGCAGCAGCTTGGTGGCTTCCGTTTCCATCATCTGACTGACCGGGATACCGGTCCACTGATGCACGACCTCGGCGATATCATTTACATCCACGACCTCATCCAGCTGGTGCTCGGACTCCCACTTGTCGCGTTTGCCGCGGTACTCTTCCTCATGGCGCAGGCGCTCGGCCTTGATCTCTGCGGCGCGCTGGTAGTCGCGCGAATTGGAGGCCGCGTCCTCCTCGGCCTGCAGCCGATCGAGCTCGGCTTTCATTTCCTTGAGATCGGCGGGCATGGAGTAGAGCGCCACCCGCAGCTTGGCGGCGGCCTCATCCATGAGGTCGATGGCCTTGTCCGGCAGCCGGCGATCGGTCACGTAGCGATTGGCCAGGCGGGCGGCGGCGACGAGGGCCTCATCAGCAAAGCGCACCTTGTGATGGGCCTCGTAGCGATCGCGCAGACCCTGCAGCATCTTGATGGTGTCGTCGACGTTGGGCTCCTCGACGTAGATCGGGGCAAAACGGCGTTCGAGGGCGGCATCCTTCTCGATGTGCTTGTGATACTCGTCGAGCGTGGTGGCGCCAATGGCCTGGAGTTCGCCGCGGGCCAGTGCGGGCTTGAGCATGTTGCTGGCGTCCATGGCTCCCTGAGCCGCGCCGGCCCCGACGACGGTATGCAGCTCATCGATCATCATGATGATCTCGCCCTGCGCGCGCTGGACCTCCTCGATGACGGCCTTGAGCCGCTCCTCAAACTCCCCACGGAAGCGCGAGCCGGCAATCATGGCACCCAAGTCCAGGGCGATGACGCGCTTGCCCGAGAGGATCTCAGGCACGTCGTTGGAGGCGATTTTCTGGGCCAAACCCTCGACGATGGCGGTCTTGCCCACGCCTGCCTCGCCGATGAGCACCGGGTTGTTCTTGGTGCGGCGCGAAAGAATCTGAATCAGGCGCAGGATCTCGGTGTCGCGGCCGATGACGGGGTCAAGCTTGCCCTCCCGGGCGAGCTGCGTGAGATCACGCGAGTACTTCTCCAAGGTGCGGTAACGGCTCTCGGCTTGCGGATCGGTGACCCTCTGGCCGCCGCGCAGATCCTGAATGGCATCATAGACCCGGTCACGGCTGAGCCCGGCGCCCTCCAAGATGCGGGCGGCAGGCGTGTTGCGCTCGCTAAGTATCGCCAGGAAGATATGCTCGGTGGAGATGTATTCGTCCTTCAGGCGGTTAGCTTCCTCATTGGCCAGATCGACAATGCGCTTGACGCGCGGGGTGATGAAGATCTGCCCGGCGCCGCCGCCGAAGATATTGGCCTTGGGGCTGGCGCGAAGAGTTGAGTCGATGCGCTCGACCAGGGTATCGGGGCTGACGTTGAGCTTCTCCAGGATCTGCGGAATGACACCGCCAGGCTGCTCAATGAGCGCCAGCAGGATGTGTTCGGTGTCAATCTGATTGTGGCCGTAGCGCTGGATAATCTCGGCGGCCCGCTGAGCCGCTTCCTGCGCCCGTTCCGTGAATCGGTCAAATCGCATCATGGGGGGAAGACCTCCGCCGGGTCAGCCCAAGGCTGACCCAAGCTTTGCATGCGAGGATTATAACAAATGGGCCCGGCGGCATTGTTGGAGGGGTGTTAGAGGAGCGTTAGTACCGGGCGGTGCCGACCGACGGCAGGATGGGGCTATAATGACGAAGTGGCCTCCACTGCACTGCCGCTACCTGCCGAAGGGCCTCGTCGCCTACGTTCCCTGAACATCCTGCACGACCTGCCACAGGTGGCAGACCTGATCGAACTGTGTTTCGAGACGACCCTGGACGATGACGGCCAGTCGTATGTGCAGCAGATGCGCAGGGCAAGTGCGGACGGGGCCTTCCTGACTTGGGCAAGCAGGATCATGGAGAGCAGCTCCATGCCGCTGGCGGGCTACGTTTGGGAGGAGGACGGCAAGATCATCGGCAATGCCAGCCTGGTATTCCAAGCGCATCGCGGAAGAAGACTGGCGATGATCGCCAACGTGGCCACGCACCCGAGCTTCCGTGGCCGCGGCATCGGACGGGCGCTGGCAGAACGATCTATGCTCGGCGCACTGCAGCGGGGGGCCAAGGATATTTGGCTCCAAGTGCGCCACGACAATCCAACAGCGATCCGAATCTACACAGAACTGGGTTTCGTTGAGCGGGCGCGCCGGACCACCTACCAGTCAGGCAACAGTGCCGGCTCGGGGTCGAGAGGCACGGACAGTGCGCGGAGCACGCGTTCGGCGGGGGCCCAGCGCGTGGTGGCGACGAGCCGGCAGCCGAGCCGGCAGCAGTGGCCGCGGCAATACGAGTGGCTGAGACGGGCACATCCGGATGAGATCAGCTGGTATGCCCATTGGGAGTGGAACAGGCTGGAACCGAGCCTGAAGAACCTGCTGTACCGGCTGTTCATGCAATCGGAGCAGCGCCAATGGTGTGCCACGGGGGATCAGTATCTGCTGGCCACAGCAACCTGGGTGCCAACGTATCGCGTTCCGAACTCGCTGTGGCTGGCCGCCGCGCCCGACAGCGGAGTGGCGGCCACAAGGGTGCTGGAGATCGCCCGCCAAGAACTGTCGCAGTATCGCAAAATCAGTGTTGAACACCCGGCGGGGGAGCTCAAGGAGGAGATTGAGGCGGCGGGCTTTTCGGAGTTCCGAACGCTCCTGTGGATGCGCGCGACCGAGGACGGCGTGCTCCGTATACAGAACAAGAAGGAGACCTAAGAGATGACGAGATTCCTCCTGCGGTGGTTGATCAACGCCGTGGCCCTGTATCTGGCGATCCGCTTCGTTCCCGGGATCGGTTTCGCGGGCGGATGGCTGGGGCTGCTGTGGCTGGCACTCATCTTTGGGCTGGTCAACGCGTTCCTGCGACCGGTGCTGCAGCTGCTGACCTGCCCGCTGATCCTGCTGACTCTGGGCCTGTTCACCCTGGTGATCAACATGTTCATGCTCAAGGTGACGGAATGGGTGGGCAATGCCTTCGGTTTGGGACTGACAATCGCGGGCTGGTGGCCGCTGTTCCTGGGGAGCCTGGTCATCAGCATCGTGAGCATCATGCTGAGCTTGATCTTCAAGGACGAGCTGAGAGGCAGGCACCGGCGCTAGCTGCCGACAGTGGGACGGCATCCGCCCTGAGAAATGGTCCGGCCGACGGGCTGCGTTTGCGGCCCGTCGGCCGATTAAGCCAAACCCGCGTCTGGCCCAAATGGGCGTCGTCAAGCTGGCCGAGGGAGGCTGGCAAGCCCCGGCAAGCCACCGGCCGAAGTTGCCAGTGTCGCGGCGCGGAGAACAGCCCGCGCGACCACTTCCGCGGCAAAGGTGCCCACGACCGTCACGTCTGCCCGAGCCCGACCAGTGGAGAGGGCAAAGAGCGTATCTCCGTCCAGCATGGTGTGCACAGGGCGAATGGCCCGGGCCAAGCCATCGTGCGCCATCTGGGCGACTTTTGTGGCCTGCGACTTTGTCAGCCGGGCGTTTGTGGCGACAACGCCGACAACCGTATTCACCTGCTGGGCAAGGCCCAGCGCCGTCCGTCCGGGCACGGTCTTCATCAGGCGCAGGGTATCGGCGAGGTAGTCTGTGGCGCCAATACGGAGCGGGCCGAGCTGGCCGGAGCGCAAGCCGGCGATGAGGTTGCCGGTGGCAGGATCCACGATATCGCCAAGGGCATTGACCACGATGAGGGCACCGACGACAAGGGAGCCAATCCTGATGCTGGCAGTGCCCAGCCCGGATTTCATCGCGAGCGCGGTGCCAAAGAGCTTGCCAACAGAGGCGCCCGTCCCCGCCCCCACATTGCCTTCGTGCACGCGACCAGCACGCGCGGCCAGGCATGCTTGATATCCCATGTCAGCGTCCGGCCGCACGTGTCGGCTGCCCAGATTGAGATCAAAGAGGATGGCGGCAGGCACGATGGGGACAGCCGCGGCGGCAGTCTTAAAGCCTATGTGACGCTCGGCCAAGTAGCGCATCACGCCCGAGGCAGCGTCCAAGCCAAACGCGGACCCGCCCGCAAGCAGGACGCCATGAACACGCTGTATCAAGGTGGTGGGATCGAGGAGGTCGGTTTCGCGCGTACCTGGGGCGCCGCCGCGGACATCCACCCCAGCCGTGGCACCCGACCGACAAAGAATGACCGTACAACCTGTGAGCGCTTCCAGGTCTTGAGCATGGCCGACCTGTATGCCCGGCACATCGGTGATGCGCCCCGCGGAGGACGCACGCACTCCAGAGGGCGGAGGACCCTTCACTTGAGGCTGCTGGCGAGCTGCAAGAACTCCTGCCACTCCTCACGGAAGAAGTGGACGGTCACGTTGTTCAACTCAAGATGATACGTGGTCTCGCCATCCGGCTCCTCCGCCTTCCAGACCGCGTAGTTTTGGGTCTCAGCCAAGGTTTCCGTTGCAGGTTCACGGTGATTATCGGACACGGATCCTCCTTTGGGCAGGTGCAGCAGGCGCGCACCGGCGCGGCGTCAAATGGCTACGGACGGGGCCGGCGGGCCCCTCGCAGCAAGCGGCGAATGCGGATGAAGAGGCGCGAGGGACGCGATGGAGGCGGCGCGAATTCCCCGGCCGGCCACGGATCCAGGTCAAGCATTTTTCGCATGAGGTAGCGCCAGAATAGAGTTACCGTGGCCAAGATGGGAGCGGCCACCACCACCCCTACCAGGCCCAAGAGGTTGGCGAACACCAGCGCGGCAATGAGAACCGCAGCGGGATGAACCCGAAGCGCCTGAGAAATGATCCTGGGCGTGACGAAGTTATCGAAGACCTGATCGACAAGGATGGCGATCCCCACGCAGAGAATGGAATAGTATAGCGGGCTCAGACCGAATAGGTGCGGAGGCTGGAAGTAGGCCACCAACGCCAGGGTTGTCCACGAGACCATGTTGCCCACGTAGGGGATGAACCTGGCCAGCCCCGCCAGGAAGGCTATCCCCAGCGCATAGCGGACGCCGAGGATGCTGAGCACGAGAAAGTAGGTCACGGTGGCCAGGAGAAAGATGAGGGTTTGGCCACGCAGAAAAGCATTCCAGATACGGCGCAGGGCCTGATCCAGACGCCGGATGTCATCGGCATAGCCCGGCACATTGACTGGGATGAGTGCGCCGCGGACATCGCCACTTTCCGCCAGGACAAAGTAAGAAATCAGGAGCACAAAAAGGGCCCAGCCGAGGAACTGGGCGGCCCCGGCGGCCATGGCGCCCACCAGCGTACCTGTGCTCCCGAGCACGGGACGAATAATCGCCAGGACCTGATCGCTGAGGTGGCTCAGATCGAGCCGGCTGAAGTCGATCGAAAAAGGACCCAAGTAGAACACCTGCCCCGGCAGCTTCTGAATGGACTCCGGGAGGCCAATGAGGCTGGTGCGCACAATGGAGACAAGGCCTTCAATCTGCTGGACGAGTCCGAGGCCGCCCAAGGTCAGGATCCCAATCAATATGAGGAAGAGCAGGAGGTAGATCATGGCAACCGAAAGTTGCCAGGAAAAGTGCAGCGTGCGCTGCAGGAAGCCGGCCAGTGGACTGAGCAGGTAGGCCAGGACGAGAGCCATCAGCAACGGGGCAATGAAGCCGCGAAACTGAACCACGAGGCCGATGACGATGGCAACGGCAGTCAGTGCAACGACGAGCTTGGTCGTCGGTCCCCAAGAGGGAGAGTAATGGGCAGAAGGGGCACTCATCGAAATCCTATCCGGACGGCTTGATTGTAGTCAATCCGGGGTCGAATATCAACCGACCAGGGGGACCGCGATGCCTAAAAAAAGACCCCTGCCAGTTCGCGGCAGGGGTCGAATCACCATGGGCGACTAGCCGCAGCCACTGAGGAAGGGGAAGAACGTGCACCACATATAATTCGAATCAATGTACCACAGGGCAGCCGCGCAGACACAAACCATGAGCAATACCCCGATCCCAATGAAGATGGGCAGGTTCTTCACCCCGCGGGATGCCGCTGGGGCGGCAGGGGCCGGAGGTGGGTAGGCTTGTGGAGCTGGGGCGGCAGCCGGTGCGGGGGAGGGAGTCGGATGAACCGCCTTTCGGCCAAGCACCGTGGCACCCGCATCAGCCGACAGCCCCTCATACATCAGCACAATCTGCTCGCCCAGCGAGACGATATCTCCGGACTTGAGGACGGTCGAGGTGGTAATCCGGACACCATTGACGAACGTACCGTTGGTGGATCCCAAATCCTCGATGACGTATTTTCCCCCCTGGAAAGTCAGCCTGGCATGTTTGCGTGAAACCTCGGCGTCGTTGATGGAGACGGCGTTGACGGCGTCGCGGCCGACGATCAATTGATCCCCTGAGAGCGGGAAGGTGACGCCCGGGGTGGGGCCGGAGCGCATGACGAACTGGAACAGAGTTGCCATTTGGTCTCCTCCTCAAGAGACAATAAGCGGCCGTTTGAAGTTTACAGGCTTCAGGCTCAAAAGTCAATCGAGACGGATCGCGTAGAACGGCCGCGATCAAGTCGCGGACGGCGACTGCGAGACAGATGCGATCTTCAAGCCGAAGACCTCCGCGAAGCTGTGTGTCACTGCGCGCTTTACCTCGCCCATGGAGGGCGAGCTCCCCAGCAGGTCAGCCAGGCTAACGAGCGGGTGACCCGCCAGCCCGCAGGGGATGATGCCGTCCCAGTAGGACATGTCGGGGTCGACGTTCAGCGCAAAGCCGTGGCGGGAGATGCCGTGAGAATCGACCTTGACGCCGATGGCCGCGATCTTGGCCGGCTTCTGGCGGTCCTCGGGGCGGCAGGGCGGGCAGCGCGAGAATAGATGCGGCTGAATCCAGACGCCTGTAAGGCGCGGGAGCTGTGCTGCCGCAACACCCAAGCGCGCGAGCGCTCCAATCAACGAGCGCTCAAGCTTGCGGATATGGCCCACGTAGTCAGCCCGCGGCACTTGGACAATATCCGTCACCTGGGCACCCGGCGCGGGGGCGAGGCTGCTGACTTTGCCCAGCGGGAACAAGGGATATCCAACCAGCTGACCGGGGCCGTGGTAGGTCACATCGCCACCGCGATCAACCCAGCGGACGGCAACGCGGCGATCCTTCAGCTGTGCCTGGTCCCAAAGCAGGTTGGCGGCGTCGCCACGGGCACCGAAGGTGTAGACGTGTGGATGCTCCAGAAGGAGCAGGGTCGGGGCACGGACCCCCTGGGCGATTTCGGCGGCGTAGGAGTCCTGAAGTGCCCAGGCCGCATCGTATTCGATCAATCCGAGGTCAACAACTTCGCAGAGCATTGTGAAAGGCCATTCCGGACTCCCGTCGCACCATCAAAGAAGGGTGTCGGGAGCAGGGCGGCGTCCAGCCCGGCCAGCAAACCGAGGGCGTTGGGAGCCCTGATGCTAGGCGAAAAGCCGCCGGTAGAGGTTGGACGCCAGGAGGCCATCCGGATCGCAGCGGCGCTTCAGGCGCTTGAACTGCGAGATGGTCCTGGCCCCCAAGAAGCGGGCGGTGGCGCCGGGCTGCGTCTCGCTATTCTTGGCGAAGTAGAAACGCCCGCCGGCGGCAACGACGATGCGGTCGAACTCCTGCAGCATGCTGCTCAAAGCAAGTCGATTGCCCCCGGCAACCTTGAAGTCCAGAGCAGCAGAGAAGCCGTCGACGGCGTGGCTGAGCAGAAAGCGGTCTGGGCGATGGCGCTTGGTGACTCCCAGGTAGGCGGGCAAGCCGCGTTGGTGCGAGAGTTTGAGCATTTCCGTCCAAGCCGCCTCGGCACTTTCCCGGGGAAGGAAAGACTGATACTGGATGAGACCGCCGCGGCCAAAGGCACGTTCCCAACCGGGAACGTAGTCCAGAAGGAAGTGAAAGGCGGCGTGAGACTGCCTGAAAGTATGCGGCGGGAGGCTGGCCAAGTACTTTGCGGTATTCACG
>DATIPW010000170.1:0-37345 GCA_035471605.1 Anaerolineales bacterium
TCCGGGGGCGATGGCGGAACTGGCAGACGCAGAGGACTTAAAATCCTCCGGTGGAAACACCTTGTGGGTTCGACTCCCACCCGCCCCACAGCAGCACCTGGCCTTTTGGCGACAGTGCGCGCCCCTGCAAGGGAGAACAATGTTCTTTGATCGCCAGAGACTAGAGGACATTGAGGACCGGCATCTTGCGCCGTACGGCGTGCGCAGCCGGGATTCGAGGGGGCGCGCCTACCTGGACGACGAGCCCCACTATCGCACTGCCTTTCAGCGCGACCGCGACCGCGTGGTGCACACGACTGCGTTCCGGAGGTTGGAGCACAAGACCCAGGTCTTCATAGTCTACGAGGGAGACTACTTCCGGACGCGCCTGACCCACACGCTTGAGGTGGCACAGATTGGGCGGACCATTGCACGTGCTCTGGGCGCCAACGAGGATCTGGTTGAGGCAATCTGCCTCGCCCATGATCTTGGCCATTCGCCGTTTGGTCACTCGGGAGAAATGGCTCTCGCGCGCTTGATGAAAGATTTCGGCGGCTTCGATCACAATCGACAGTCCCTGCGGATCGTGACGGTTCTGGAAGAGCGTTTCCCAGAATTCCCCGGGTTGAACCTCACATGGGAAGTTCGCGAGGGCATGGTCAAACACGAGTCGGAGTATGACACGGCTGATGCCCGGGACTATGAGCCGACGCTGCGCGGCAACCTGGAGACCCAAATCGCCAACGTCGCCGATGAGTTGGCCTATACCACGCATGACCTTGATGATGGCTTGCGGTCGAGAATGATATCCCCGCAGATGCTGGAGGGCGTTGCGCTCTGGGAGCTGCTAAAGGAGACCTTCGCCTGGCGTGACGCCGAGCTGCTCGATCTGGAAAGGCATCGCATGATCCGCGAACTAGTGGGGTTGATGGCAACTGACCTGATCCGTTCTACGGAAGAACGGATCAGGGCCAGCGGCATTCAAAGCCCGCAAGATGTACAGAGCCTCACCACAAACCTGGTCGGGTACGGAGAGGATCTGCAGAGGCGCCATCGCGAACTAAAGGATTTCCTCTATCGCCACCTGTACTCACACTACCGGGTGCTGCGGATGGCGGTCAAAGCGGAGCGCATCATCTCTGATCTCTTCGAGGCCTACTGCGGTGAACCGGCAATCCTGCCCCACGGTCTTCAGAACGCCATCTCGGACCGGGGACTGGAAAGGACGATCTGCGACTACATTGCCGGCATGACCGATCGCTTCGCTATTGAGGAGCACCGCAAGTTGTTCGATCCGCTCGAAAAACCATGAAAGGGGAGCCGACAAGAGGCGAAGGTGTATGCCAGAGGCAACCTATCTAACACAAGAGGGATTGGTGCGGCTCCAGCAGGAACTGGAGCAGCTGAAAGGGCCGCGTCGCCGCGAGCTCGCCAAGCGTCTCCGTTCTGCGATACAGATGGGCGATCTCTCCGAGAATGCTGACTACCACAAGGCCAAGGAGGATCAAGCATTCCTAGAGGGCCACATCCTGGAACTCGAGCATTTGATCCGCAACGCGGTCATTATCGAAAAGAATCCGGAGGCCGAGGCGGTCACACTTGGGCACCACGTTACGATTCAGGAGGGTGATTTGCCACCCGAAAAATACCACCTGGTGGGCGCCAAGGAGGCAGATCCCCGGAACGGCAAGATCTCAAATGAATCTCCCATGGGCAAGGCACTCGCAGATCGCAGGGTGGGAGATGTGGTAGAGGTGGAGGCCCCCAGCGGCAAGCTCAGGTTCAAGATTCTGCGAATTGACTGATTTGCGCCTGCGCAGGATTTCGCCTAGCGACCGGCCTTTCGCCAGACGGCTAGCTCAAGGGTTACTCGCTCGAAGTAACTCCGCTCCGGCATCGCCCCGTCACCGTATTGGAGTTCAATAACGGTAGCCAGCAGCTGGAGCGAATCGGTCTCGAGCATGACTTGCTTTTGCGGCTCCACTTGGATGAGTTCGCCCTTGGCTTCCAAGCGGCCGCGTGTTCCCGAATCGGCGAAGGCATGCGCGCTCATCAGCACTTTGGTGGCCGTCTTGATATCGTTCTTGTCGAAAAGCCAGATCTCCAGCGCAGTGACTTTCTTGGGCTCGCCAATCCCAATGGTTTCCGAGACACCGACTCCATATTCGCCAAGGAAATCGCCAGCTGCCATATCAATGCTGAAGGATTCGTCGTACAAGTCGTCACCCAAGACATAGGTAGTCATGTTCTGGGTGACGGGCGGGGCGACGCCCAGGGACTCGAAATTTGTTTTCCCGGCTGCCGGCGCAATAGACTCATACTGGCGATTGCCGTCGGATGGCGCAGCGTGAACCGCCCCGCGTTTTCGGGCGAACCGGAGCACAACAAAAGAAGCCCCCGCGATCGCGACAATGCCCAAGGCTGCCACTCCCGCAATCACGAGCGTTCGTCCCAACGGCGCGGCAGGTGAGCCAGACGGCCGCGCCTCAGGGCTTGCGACCTCGGATTCCTTGACGGCCTGAATCACTTGACCGAAGGCCAGTATCACCACGGGGTCGATGCCCGCAGGATCCTTCTGGATTTCCACAAATGCTTCTGAAGCAGCCGGCCCCAGGCCATCCCAGCGACGCACGGCCAGGTTGGGATCACGATTGACGCGAAATGAGTCAATGGCCATCCGCAGGTAGTCCTCTTGAAGATCTGCGCGCAATACATCGGGCGTCGTGTTCACCACGCGAACCGTGGCCCAACCGATGGGCACACCAACCGCCGCTCCAAGCAACAGTGCTAACAGGACGAGGAAGGTCTGCTTCTTCACCACACCAATGGCGGATGTCATGTGGAGACTCCTTGTCGGATTCCTGCCCATCCTCAATTATACAGGCCGCACTCTACTCTTGCACCGATTCGGGCATGATCTCATCCGTGTTGTACAGCCTCTCGCATTTCGTGCACTGCAACTGACGTCGGTTGGCCTGCACCATCAGGCCACCGCAGTTCGGGCACGGGACCACCACAGGACGCTTCCACGACGTGAACTCGCAAGCGGGGTAGTTGGCGCAACCGTAGAATGTGCGTCCCCTGCGCGTTTTGCGTTGCACCAGCTCTCCGGCGTCGTTGGGACAGGCAACCCCGATCTTTTCAAGCCAGGGTTCGGTGTAGCGGCACGCGGGGAAATTCCCGCAGGAGATGAATCGCCCATACCTCCCGAACCGTATCACCAAATCCCCGCCGTCCTCAGGGCACTGCCTTCCAACGGGCTCTGGCCCAGTCTTGGTGATTGGTATCTCTGCTTGTGCCTTTCGCACCAACTCCTTGAAGGGCTCGTAGAACTCCCGCAGGGCTGCCGTCCAGGCCATCTCACCGGCTGCCACTCGGTCAAGATCGTCCTCCATATGAGCCGTGAACCCAAGGTCCACGACTTCAGGAAAGTACTCGACCAGCAGATCATTCACCTGAAGGCCTGTCTCAGTCGGCGCCAGTCTTTTCTCTGCACGTTGTACATAGCCACGTTGTTGGAGTGTTGAGATAATCGGCGCATAGGTGGATGGTCGACCGATGCCATTCTCCTCCAGAGCCTGGACAAGCGAAGCCTCAGACAGCCTGGGAGGTGGCTGGGTAAAGTGCTGCTCAGGGATGGCCTGCTGCAGGGCCTGCTCTTGGCCCTCGGCCACCGTAGCAGGGATCTTCACGTCTTCCTCTTCATCCGTTTGCGCGTCTTCATTCTTAGCTTCCTCATACACTGCCAGGAATCCAGGGAATCGCAAGCTCGACCCGGAGGCACGCAATAGATATTCGTGACCGGCTCCAGTGCCGGAAACCTCCACTTGCAGGGTGTCATAGGTCGCCAATTCCATTTGAGAGGACAGGAAGCGCTGCCAGATAAGGTTGTAGAGTTTGAACATGGCAGGATCCAGGAATGCCTTCACCGAATCCGGATCGCGCGCCACTGAGGTGGGCCGAATCGCCTCATGCGCCTCCTGGGCCGTCGAACTCCTGCTCTTGTACTCAGGGGGCTGCCCCGGCAGGAAGTCAGCGCCGTATCTTTTGACGACGTACTCACGCGCCTCCTTCTGCGCGCTTTCAGAGACGTGCGGGGAGTCTGTCCGCATATAGGTGATCAAGCCCGTCAGGCCTCCACTACCGACGTCCTGCCCCTCGTACAGACCCTGCGCGAGAGCCATCGTTCTCTTGGCTGCAAAGCCCAGCTTCCTGGAGGCTTCTTGCTGCAAGGTGGAGGTGGTGAAAGGGGGCGCGGGCCTTCGTCGTCGTTCGCTCCGTCGCACCCGGCTGACGCGGTAGGCGGCAGATCGCATGTGATCCACCACCAGCTGGGCGGAAGCCTCATTGGGGAGCAGGGGATCCTCGCCGTCAACTTTCACCAGCCGGGTCAGGTAGGTCGATCGGGACCCGGCCGGCACGAACTCGCCATGGATCGTCCAGTATTCCACCGGATTGAACGACTCGATCGCTCGCTCGCGGTCCACGATCATGCGCAGGGCGGCTGACTGAACCCGGCCGGCTGAAAGGCGACTCCGTACCTTTTCCCAAAGGATGGGGCTTATGCTGTATCCCACAAGCCGATCCAGTACACGCCTGGCTTGCTGCGCGTTCACCAGGTCCATGTCGATTGACCTGGGATTCGCAAAGGCTTCCCGGATGGCCGGCTCGGTTATCTCGTGAAAGCTGACCCGACGCGCCACGCTGGGATCGATTTCGGAGGCTTCCAGGAGATGCCAGGAGATCGACTCTCCCTCGCGATCCGGGTCTGTCGCCAAGAAGACCTCCTCGGCCGTTCGGGCAAGCGCTTTCAGCTCCTTGACCACGCCCTTCTTCTCATTAGGGACACGATACTTGGGTTCGAAGTCGTTGTCCACGTCGACAGAAAGTTGAGATCGGAGCAGATCCCGGACATGGCCGATGGACGCCTTGACCGTGTACTCCTTGCCCAGAAATCGGCCAACGGTTTTGGCTTTGGCGGGAGACTCGACAATCACGAGTTTGCCCTTGCGCTGCTGAACTCTCTCCCGCTTTGGGGGCGGAGCCAGACCTTCGTGCGCTGGTGTTCTGCCCATACGATACAGCTTGGTCCCACATACAGGACAGAAGCCGATGGTTACCGGCGAACCCCTGACATTGTACGATGCGGTCGGTTCCCTGATCTCCCTCCGGGTCTTGCACTTCATGCAATAGGCTTCCATCCACACTCCAAGCTACAAGTAGCTGTCCTGTTGGTGGCGCCGAAGGTATTCCACGACGTCGCGGACCTTCTGTGCCTGGTCGGCTTTGCACACCAGCAGGACGTCCCCCGTATCAACGATGACTGTGTCGTCCATTCCTATGGTCACAACCAGGCGCTCGCGGTTCTGACCGTACACCAGCGTATTGTGGGTTTCAATCGCCAGATGCTGGGCGCCGCTCGCAACATTGCCCTGGGAGTCAGGCAGTAGCACCTCAAAGAGCGCGTCCCAGGCGCCCACATCACTCCATCCCAGGCCTCCGGCCCTGACAACCACCACTTGCTTGGCATGCTCCATGACGCCGTAGTCTATCGTCTGGGACTGGAGAGGCGGCCAAGCCGCCTGCAAGGCGGCATCCTGACGGGGTGTACCCAAGGCACCCGAAACACGTTCCAGGGTCTGATGCAGCTGTGGCATCTGGCGCTGAATCTCACCAAGAATGGCGTCCGCCCTCCAGACAAAGATCCCGCTATTCCAGGAATGCGCCCTAGAGCGCAAGAACGACACTGCGGTTTTTTCATCGGGCTTCTCGGTGAAACGCTGCACATGATAGACCGGGTACTTGAGATCGGCATCGAGGGGACTGCCGTGCTCAATATAACCGTAGGCAGTTGAAGGCGAGATGGGGGTGACACCCAGCGTCACCAGGTAGCCCCGGCGCCCCAGGTCGAGCGCTTCTTGCAGCACGGAGGTGAACAAAACGCGTTCACCAATATAGTGATCTGAAGGCAGTACGGCCATCACGGCCTCCGGGTCGCGTTTCCGGAGAGCCACTGCCGCGAGCCCCACAACAGATGCCGTACCCCGTGGCATTGGTTCAAGGAGGTAGTTCTCGCGTGGGATTGCGGGCACCTGGCTCTGGATTTCGCCAGCCTGCTCCGCCACGGTGACCAAGAGTATGTGATCCATGGGAAACAAGCCATCCAGACGCGACACAGTGCTTTGCAGCAGCGTCTCGTTGCCAAGTACAGGCAGCAACTGCTTTGGTCGGTCCTTTCTTGATACCGGCCAGAGTCGAGTCCCACCGCCACCGGCCATAATCACTGCATATTCATGCTTGTGCATGATGTCTTCCTAGACAGAGTAGCCCGATTGTACCTCACGCATTACAACATACTGCATGCCTCCGACATGACGCACCATTCCCTTCAACTCCATCATGACCAACGCCGCGGAGATTTTTTCCATCGGAAGGCCAGTTTGGCCTCGGATCTCGTCGACATGAAGAGGTTCGGTGCCGAGCCGGCGCAGCACCTCGTGTTCGATCTCATCAACCGGCAGCACCGTGCGGGCCTTTCGGTACTGCTGGGCATGCTCCAGATGCAGCACTTCAAGTACATCTTCGGCTTCAAGCAGCGGGGCCGCACCGTTCTGAATCAGTCGATTGGTGCCCTTGCTTTGGGGCGCCAGAATGCTTCCCGGCACCGCAAATACGTCCCGGCCTTGTTCCGCCGCAAACTCGGCAGTGATGAGAGCGCCGCTGGTCTCTCCAGCCTCCACCACGATCGTCGCCACAGATAGCCCGGAAATGATGCGATTGCGTGGAGGGAAATTGCCGCTCTCTGGCGCCGTCCCCATGGGGTAGTCGCTCAGTAGCGCGCCGCTGACCGCAATCTTCTCTGCTAGCGCACGGTTTTCCGGCGGGTAGATGCGATCCACGCCGCTGCCAAGAACCGCAATCGATCGCCCACCAGCCGCCAGCGCCGAACTATGGGCAATTTGATCCACCCCCCTGGCCAGCCCACTCACAATGGTGATTCCAGCGGAGGCCAGACGGGCCGACAACTGGTCTGCGACTTGGCGTCCATAGGCTGTTGCTCGCCGCGTCCCCACGATCGCCACCGCGATTTGATCCTCAGGCGACCATTCGCCACGCACAAATAGCACCGGAGGAGGTTGCTCAATCTCTCTCAACCTGGCCGGATAGTTGGCGTCAGTGGATATCAGCACCGAGACACCCTGTGACTCCACATCCCGCCACAGAAGCTCCAGATCCACGTCGCGTCGGAGCGCGATCAGCCGGGCAACGGTCTTGGGCCCAAGGCCGGCGGCGCGCAGTTCGTCCGGCTTCCCATGCCACGCCGCCTGCACCGAGCCGAAGTGATCCATTAACGAATGTAGCCGTACGGCGCCAATACCCCGCACAAGATTGAAGCCGAGCCAATAGTGCCTATCGTCGCCCATGTCGACCAGATGTGCTCTCGCTGCGATGCCGAAGGGCCAGTCGACTCGGTCTTTGATCCTCCGGATCGAATTCGATGCCAGCAGGAACACGGACGCGGATGAGGCGCCGAGTGATATCGATCCCGATGATCACATCTGTGATCGCAGGCAACAGGATCTCACGGCCGGCCTTTGCCTGGACGACGTAAACATCGTTCGCCCCTGTCCGCAGTATCTCCAGCAGAACCCCCAGCGTGTGACCCTGTTCGTCCTCCACGGAGCATCCAAGGATATCGTGGTAATAGTAGTGGCCATCGGGCAGAGAAGGGCGATCTGCGGCCGGCACGAACACGGATTGATTGCGCAAGGAACGGGCTGCCTCAGGTGCATCGATTCCCCGAAAGCGGATGAGCATACCCTCAGCGTGGGGCCTCGTGGACTCAATCACCAACTTGCGATGGTCCTTGCCCAGCGTCACCTCCACGCCTTGGAGAAGGCGCTCCGGGAAATCCGTCATGACCTGCATTACCATTTCCCCGCGCAGACCGTGCGGCCGTCTCAAGATCCCCACCACTAAATAATCAGGCTCACCGTCGGACGGCGAGCCTGAGTCTGCATTCGTTGGACGCTTCCGCCCTGTCATGCTGAGGGCTCGACGACGTCCAGAGTCGCCTGTTTGCCTTCCCGCTCGGCAGCGACCCGCAACATTGTCCTGATCGCGTTTGCCACTCGGCCGCTCTTGCCGATCACGCGGCCCATGTCGCTTGCAGCCACACTCAGTTCCAAGCGCAGCCGATCACCCCCACCGGTCTCTCGAACCTGGACCGCTTCCGGATGATCCACCAAAGCTTTCGCAATGTACTCAATGAGTTCTTTCATCAGGCCGACCTCGGTCTCTTCTGCCGCTCTCGTCGCACGTGCCTACAGCGCAACAGCCTAGTGCTTTCGAGTCTTGGCGGGCGCCGCTCGAAGCTCCGCTGCCCGCGCGGCTTCCTTCAGCAGCTCCTCGCGCGCTTCGCCTTTCTTCAACCGCTCAAAGCGATCCAGCAAGCCGGATGACTTGAAGACCTGGCCAACTGATTCCGTCGGCAGGGCACCGTTCTCCATCCAATCAAAGATACGGTCCTCCTTTAGATCGATGGTTGCCGGCTCCGTGCGAGGGTTGTAGAACCCGAGGATCTCAAGGAAACGGCCATCGCGTGATGCCTCCTTGTCCGCGGCCACGATGCGATATGACGGCTGACCTCGCAACCCCATGCGGCGAAATCGAATTCGAACCATGTGAAAGCCTTCTCCTTCTCAGCGTTCCAGGCGCTGCCGGTCCGAGTGCCGGCGGCGCGCTCCTGGACTCCTGCCGCATGCCTCTCGAGGACTTCGCGCGAGGCATGCGTCAACTCTTCATAGCAAGACACGCAATTCTACCAGATTTCTGCCGCTGACGAGGACCACCAAGCAGTCGCGGGGTTGGACACTTTCCCGACAAGCCCCCTGCGCGCGATGGCAAGCACGCTCAAAGATCCACCCAGTCTCCGCATCGAGCAATGGGCCAGCGGCAGCTTGGTTCCCGGGCCGCGAAGCGGGGCGCCAAGGTGGCCCTGCCGAAGCTTGCCCCATGCTGAACCGGGGCTGCCCTCCGAGGCATGGCCATTTTGGCGGCTGCGTGAATATGATCCGCGCGGATGGCGTCCCGGAATCGGAGACCAACATCAGAATACCTTGTCCCTGCCGACCATGGGGAGATCGGCAGCCGGCAAAGTCCAGTCGATCGGCTGGACCGCCTCGTGGTAGCACGTAGCCAGGCGCGGTGACTTGCGGCACTCCGCTTGTCACAGAAATCTCGCCCAGGGCCAACGACCGCTTGTGCTGCGGGCAGGGCACTCCGCTGCAGATTCGCCTGCAAGGCAACCCCTCGTGGAGTATCAGTGGGGCGTTTCTGGGCGGAATAGCACCCTTGCTTGACAACCCCCCGACGCTCTAGTAGAATTGCGGTCGCTTTGAGAAGTTGCGTCGGCCGAGATAGCTCAGTTGGTAGAGCACGCGACTGAAAATCGCGGTGTCGTCAGTTCGATTCTGACTCTCGGCACTCTCGGTCGCTCATTACTAAAGTGCGGGCGTGGTTCAGTGGTAGAACGTCTCCTTGCCAAGGAGAAGGTCGTGGGTTCGAATCCCATCGCCCGCTCTAGTCTTTGCGATGGCGTCGTGGCCAAGTGGTAAGGCAAGGGTCTGCAAAACCCTCATCACGGGTTCGAATCCCGTCGACGCCTCAAGACGGACCGAGCGCTCGGTCTCTTTTTTTGCAGTTGCCCTGGCTCCCCCGAGCCAAATCATCCGCCCGGCCCACCGTCACTTCACCCGGACAAAACGCCGTTTGCCGGCCTGCAGAACTCCCGGATGCGGGAAGCTGGCATCGGGGTCGTCCAGGGTCTCCCCGTCCAGGCGGACCCCGCGCTGTAGGACCAGTCTTCGGCCTTCGCCGCGACTGCCGACCATGCCGCACTCGATGAGCACCTCAAGGATCGTGGCCCCGGGCTTGAGCGCCACCTCGGGCATCGTCGCCGGCACTTCCCCTCTCTGGAATAGCTGAACGAAAGCCTGCTCAGCCGCCGCCGCCTCGGCTTCGCCGTAGAAGACACTGGCGATCTCCCGGGCCATCTTCATTTTCGCTTCCTTGGGGTGCAACGCGCCACTGCGTACGCTGGCGAGCAGGGCGTCGATCTCCGGCGGATGCCACCGAGTCACCAGGCGCATGAAGGTCTCCATAGCAGAGTCCGGTACAGACATCAGTTTCCCATACATGTCTTCGGAGCCGCTGTTGATGGGAATGATGTTGCCGGTCGACTTTGACATGCGTTGTTCGCCATCGGTGCCGGGCAGGATACCAGTGATGACTCCGACCTGCGGCTTTTGCCCCATCGCCTCCTGCAGCTTGCGGCCTGCGACTATGATGTTGAAAAGCTGGTCGGTCCCACCTACCTGAACGTCGGCCTGCTGGGCAACCGCGTCATACCCCTGCATTAGTGCATAGAAGGTCTCGTGCAGGTAGATCGGTTCTTGATTCTGCAGGCGCTGGGCGAAATTATCCCGCGCCAGAAATTGTTGGACGGTGAAGTTCTGTCCCAGCCGAATCAGATCCAGCAGCGTCAGTTTGCTGAGCCACTCCCCGTTGTACCTTATTCGGGTCTTGTCCGGATCGAGCACGCGGAAGGCCTGTTCCGTGTAGGTCTGGGCGTTTTCCGCCACTTGCTGCTCTGTCAGGATCGGACGAGCTTTGTTCTTGTCCGACGGGTCGCCCACGAGAGCTGTGTAGCTGCCGATTAGGAAGGTAACATCATGGCCCAGGTCCTGGAACTGCCGGAGCTTCCTGAGCGTGATCGTGTGTCCGAGGTGAAGATCGGTCGAGGTCGGGTCGATCCCGCAATACACGCGCAGCGGCCGCGCCTCAGCTTGGCACTCAACCAGCCTCCGTCTAAGTTCAGCAGTCATGGCGGCTCTAAGGGCATCGTCTCCGTACTCCGTGCCCTGCATCAGGAGCTCCACCTGCGCCTCAATGTCCATTCAGCCTCCTGCCTCAGCGCCAAAACAAAAACGCGCCAACGAGGGCGCGCACCAATGAACCCCTCGAAGTCTCCTAAATACACCTGCGAGCAAGACCCACCAACAGGCGTGACCCTAGCACGTCAAGATTATACTTGCTTGGCGACTCAGGGGGGAAAAGCGACCGGGAAAGACCAGGGGCCGCGAACGGTATAAAAATCCTCGCTAAAAACTAACTCTTCTGCCTCAGCCTGTGACATGCCTTCTGGAAGGTCGACGATTTGCAGGCTGGGCGACCCCTCCACAGGGGGGCACTCCAAGGTGAGGTCGATTCCGCGGTCCGCCAGCGCTTGTTGGATCTTGGGAAGGTACAGGGAGCAGTACTCCTCAGCGCTGGGGTAGGCGCCGACCGCATCTACCGTCAGGGTTGAGGTGGATAGGTCAGCATCTGGCGGCACAAAGAAAGACAACTGGTCGCACCGCTGAGCGGGCTGACCCGGTTGCCCTTCCTCCATGGCCAAGAGCGCCGAACTGAACTCCGGAACCGACGTTTCTTGATATTGGAACCGGGCCTCCCAGACCGTCCAGTCAGAAGCATCAGGCAAGGTGAAGCAGACCTCAGCATTGACCTGCTTGCCATCCCGCCAGGCTCGCCGAAGGGCCACCGAGAATCCCCCGACGGACTGGCTCGGAGTCGATACCGATGCCTGCGCTGTCGGATAGGCCTCGTTTGACTCAGGTGGTGGCGCCTCTGCCTGCCCCTCCGCCGGCAGGAACGTCGGCAGAACCGGTTGCGCCGGCAAGGGCGCCGGTGCACACGCCGCTGGCAGCAAGGCCGCGAGCCCAACAATTGCAGCGAAACGAAGCATCGGGTATCTCCTGACTTCTCCGAGGCACAGTTTGGCCCTCACCATACCACACTCCTGGACGGAGCCTGTAGCAGCTTCCTGATCGGCCGCACTATGATTCCGTGATCTGGGGCGGCTTGCCCACTAGATCGTGTATTGCCGAGTCAACAGTGGGATGAGCGAACACAAACCCCGATTTGACGAGTCGCAGGGGCCGGCTTGCGCGTCCTTCGAGGACAAGTGTGGCCATTTCGCCCAGGATGACCCGCAGGGCCGGTTCAGGCATATGCAGCCAGTACGGACGGCGGAGCGCCGCGCATGCCGCCGCCATAAATTCAGCGTTCGTCGTGGATTGCGGCGCCACCAGGTTATAGGCTCCTTCGCAGCCTTGGTTCTCCAGCAGGTGAAGTATCGCCCGGACATGGTCTTCCACATGGATCCAAGGAATGAGCTGTCTCCCCGTCCCCAAACGGCCGCCGGCGAACATCCGGGCGGGGAGGACAATCAGCGGAAAGAGACCGTTGCTTGCGTCCAGCACGATTGCATTTCGCACCACGACGCGCCTGACACCATGACTTTCAAGCGACGCGGTCGCGTCTTCCCATTGCACCGTTAGCTGGGCCAGGAAGTCTTCGCCCGCAGGGGACGTTTCGTCGGCCACGCCATCACCCGACGTGCCGTAGCGATTGACCCCGGAGAACTGGATGAAAACCTTGGGCCGTGGGTTGCAGGCAGAGATCGCGGAAGCAAGTAGCTGGCCCGGCTGTACCCGCGATGACAAGAACAAGCGCTTTCGAGCTGCGGACCACGGCCAGTGCTCAAGGCCGTATCCACAAGCATTCACCACGGCGTCAACATGGGGCAGCACATCGGTCCAGGGGCCAATCCTGGCTGGATCCCAGTAGACCTGACCGAGGCTGGGGGTCTTCCGCCGGGTCAAGACCAGAACCTCATGTCCTGAAGATCGCAGTTGACGCGCCAGCACACTCCCCAAGAATCCCCGGCCTCCGGCAATCAAGACTTTCATCCCGGATCCTCGCTATGCTATAATCGCCAAAATCGCGGACGTCCTATGCATGAACCAGTGCTGGTTCTGAACGCGAACTTCGAACCCATCAATATTTGCACGACACGGCGGGCTGTGGTCCTCATCCTGGGAGGCAAGGCAGCCATGGTGGCCAATGGTCGGGGATACCTTCGTACGGTCACCTTGGAGATACCGCGCCCCTCGGTAATCCGCCTGGAACTTCAAGTGCGTAGACCACGCCCACATGTTAAGCTAACGCGGCGGGAAGTCTTCCGCCGGGACAATTATACTTGTCAGTATTGCGGGCGCCGTGAGGCGGGGCTTACGGTGGATCATGTGATGCCGCGATACCAGGGGGGACTGCACATTTGGACCAATGTAGTCGCCGCCTGTCCCGCGTGCAATCATCGCAAGGGAGGCCGCAGTCCCGATGAAGCCCGAATGCGCCTGCTGCACCATCCCTACGAGCCGCCCATAAACGCAGCTTACATCTTTGGCCGTCACCTGCTTGACAACTCTGAGTGGGCCGAATTCATTCGGGGTTGGTAGCCCGGTAAATTTGCCGGCTACTCCCCGAGTTTGCGCCGCGTCTGCTCACCCCATCTCCAACTGCATGTAGTCCTGCGCGAGTGCAACCTCCCCGGCGAAGCGTTCGCTGGCCTGCGCAACAGCGTCGGGAGAGGCATGCTTTCCCGTAGGGTAGTGGATAAGCAGCAGTCTTCCCACCTCGGCTTGTCGTGCGATTTCCCCGGCCTGTGCCGCGGACGAATGCCCGCGTCCGTTGCCAGCAGCTTCATGGATGAGCACGTCGGCGCCCGCGGCCAAACGAGCCACCTCTTCGCAAGGCTCAGTATCGCATGAATATGCAACCGTCTTGCCAGACTGGCGAAACTCAATTCGCAGGCCGATGGTGGGGATCAAGTGCCTGACAGGTGAGCTCAAAATCGCAAAATCCTCGCAGTTCAAGACTGGTGTCATCTCCCTATCGGGGAGCTGGCGGAAAGTTACCGGAAAGAAGGCCGGCCAAGTGCTCCAGCCGTGCATATCCATGAGACGCTCGATCCGTTCGAGAGCGTGCTGAAGGCCGTGCACAGTCAACGGATGGCGGCGCCCCAGGAGCCACATCCCCATCAACATCAGCGGCAACCCTGACACGTGATCGGGGTGAAAGTGCGTAACTATCAGATCGGTGACCTTCTGGAAATCGACTCCGGCCTTCTCGAGTCGTAGGAGCGGGCTGCTGACACAGTCCACCATGACCGCCCTGTCCCCGCCCACAATCACCATGTGGGTGTTTTCGTGATTCTCCGTGGCTACGGCATTGGAGGAACCGAGAAGGATGACTTTCGACATGGGGTTTGTATGTCAGTGACCCGCATTCCGAAGTGAAGGCTCTCCAGCCCCATCCGGACCCGGCCGACGCCATCTGCCCAGAGTCCCAAGCAGTCCACCCTGGGTCCTCCGCCCTGCCGCCATCTCCCGGGCTCTGCCTCGAGCGTCCGACGGGGCGCGTCTCATGGGACGCGCCGCCGGGAGGCTTACCCCGCCGCCCAATCTTGCTCCACGGTCAGGTGCGGCGAGGTCGCTTTGGGCCGCGGCGTGAGGATCGTCCCGAACTCTTCCGCGCCGGCTTGCTTCTTGCGGCCGCGGGCCGTGCCCGCTTGGCCGCTGCGGATCTGACAGGTCGCTCTGGACTGACCTGAACCAGAAGATCGGGGGCGGTCGCGCCAGCCGAAACCGCGGCGGCACGCCCCCGATGCCGCCAGCCCAACAGGCCGGCAGCAAGTAGAGCGACGACAGCCATGACAGTTTGGTTTATGTTCAAGCTCAGAACCTGGGACGCATCCAGTCTCAGAAAATCCAGGCCAAACCGCGCCACAGGATAGAAGATGAGATACACATTGAAGACGTCGCCATGCTTCAGGCTGCTCGCAAAGCGCCTAGTGATCCAGATCAGCAAGAGCATGTTGGCCAGACTGAGGATACCTTCGTAGGCAAACAGCGGATGATAGTAGGCTTGGTTCTCAAAGCCCGCAAGGCGGTGAGCGGGGTCAATGAATATCTTCCAGGGCAGGTTGGTAGGGGCACCATATATCTCCTGGTTGAAATAGTTGCCCCAGCGCCCAATCGCCTGGCCCAGGGCCAGGCTGGGAGCGGCGATATCGGTCCACTCAAGAAACCCAAGAGTCTTGTTGCGCCGAGTGTATAGGTACAGAGCGATCAATCCACCGATGATCGTGCCGGGGATGCCCAGCCCCCCCTTCCAAATCGCCAAGGCGTCCAGAGGGTGAGTCAAGTAGTACAAGGTGGTGAAACCCTGGGCGATCGACGAGGGCGGCGGGGTCAGGATGTGCCACAAGCGCGCGCCGAGCACCCCCCCAATGATCAGATATACCAGCAGGTCCCAAACCATTTCGGGATCGTAGCCCCGTCGTCTGACCTCTCTGCTGGCAAGGAATCCCCCGGCCAGAGCGCCTGACATGAGGAGAATGCCGTAGTATCGGATGCATAGTATCCCCAGTGCAATCCCTGCTTCGCAGCTCATTTGCTCTCCTGTGGCATGAGTTTCTTGGCCATCGAATGCGCTTGAGCGCGAACCACCAGAATGCGCTGCAACGCTGTGAGGTTGGCCAGGATGGCGACAATCCAGACGCCCACGGCCGGCACATTGAGTAGCAGTGCAGGTCCGAGCACTAGGTACCGCTCTGCCCGTGTGAGCAGCCCCTCTTTTGCGCTGAAACTCTGTGCTTCAGCGCGCGCCTTGACATAGGACACCAGAACAGAACCTGCTGCCGCCGCAAACGCCACGACAGCCAGCACATTCTGGCTTGTGTAGGAAAAGTGGTACAGCAGCCCCCCCAGGACAAAGAGCTCAGAGTAGCGGTCGCTGACAGAATCCACAAAGGCTCCCCAATCGCTGGCCTCGCCACGCAATCTGGCCATGGTGCCATCCAGGGCATCGATCGGCCAGACGATCAACATGACGAGGCCGCCCCAGCTCACCTGCCCCCGTGCAACCAGCAAGCCTGCCAGCGCATTTCCGGCCACCCCCAGAAGAGTTACTGTGATCGGCGTTATGCCTGTGCGGTTCAGGGCAATAGCGGCGGGATCCAACACGCCCTTGAATATTACCCGCAACGTATCGCTGAATGTCTTCTTCACGTGGGATCCTGAACCAACTGCCTTATCATACTAGGAATCCCCCTCTCCATCCTCTTCTTCCTCCAGACCAGCAGCCAGAATCTCCCTCTCGCGTCCACCGCCCTGGGATGGGCCGACGACCCCGGCCACCTCCAACTGATCCAGCAGGCGCGCCGCACGTGGATAGCCGATTCTCAGTCGCCGCTGCAGCATGGAGGCAGATGCGCGGCCGCTGCTCCGGACAATCGAAATCGCCTGCTCGACCAGTCCCTCGTCCTCATCCTCATCCGGCTCCTGCAACAGCTTCTCCCATGGAGGTGCGGACTCCTCCGACCCTTCGGAGTTCTTGTGCCAGTAGTCAATAATGCGTTCGATCTCCATATCCGTCACCAGCGCACCCTGAGCTCGCACCGGATTGCCAACCTCCGGATTAAGGAAGAGCATATCGCCACGACCCAGAAGGGTTTCAGCGCCGCTGGCATCCAGAATCACCCGGGAGTCGACCCCCGATGCAACGGCAAAGGCCAATCGCGCCGGGAAATTCGCCTTGATCACGCCCGTCACCACATCCGTGGAGGGCCGCTGTGTCGCCACGACCAAGTGGATGCCTGTGGCTCGCGCCATTTGTGCCAAGCGGACGAGGTTGTGCTCCGTCTGATCTGCAGCCGCCATCATCAGATCGGCAAGTTCGTCGATCATCACCACTACCCTCGGTAGCGGAACACCACGTTCCTTGCGCGCTTGCCGGCGGTTGTAGGCCTCCAGATCACGCGTGCGCGCGGCCTCCAGCAGGCGGTAGCGATGCTCCATCTCCAAGACGACCCATCGCAGGACCCCCATGATGCGGGTGAGATCAGTCTCCACCTTTCCCCATAGATGCGGCAGTCCATTGAAGCGCAGCAACTCCACCATCTTGGAATCGATCATGATCAGCCGCAGTTCCTCGGGCCGGTTGTTGAGGGCAAGGCACGCCGCCAGCGCGGTGATGCAAACCGACTTGCCGGACCCCGTGGCCCCAGCTATGAGCAGATGTGGCATTGTTGAAAGGTCGGCCACCACCGGGTTTCCCGAGACGTCGCGACCCAGGGCCACCCCCAGAGGGCCTCGCAAGCGGTGGAAGGTCTCGCTTTCGAGGATCGGCCGCAATCTGACGATCGAAGCATGAGCGTTGGGCACCTCGATCCCTACATAGGGTTTACCGGGTACGGGAGCCTCAATCCGCAGGCGCTCCGCAGAAAGCGATAGCGCCAGGTCTTTCTGCAAGTTGGCAATTTGCGCCACTCTGACCTTCATCTGCTGGACGTCGTCAACGTCGCTTGCTCCAGGCCGTTTGATGAATCCCGGCTGGACGGCAAACTGCGTCACGGCCGGGCCCACCCGATATCCAATAACTGTCGCCGGAATGCCGAATTCTGATAGCGTCTGCGTAATCATGCCAGCCCGCTGATTGATGGTCCGATCATCGGCGCGGGCGGACTGCTCCGCGAGAAGGATACTGAGGGGAGGTAGTCCGGCCTCACGGGGAGGCACTTTGGGAGGGCGTTCAGACTTTCGCTCCTGCCAGGTGGCCGCCAAGCGATCCTCGCGTTTCAGTTTCTCGGTCGTCTTGCGCGCCGGCTGTTTGGCGGGCACCCGCTCTGCAGAGGGCCTGCTGGCGACGGGCATAGTACCGGCAGGCTGCTCTGCGGGAGATTCCCCCGCCAGCCCGGCAAACGCTTGCGCGAGCCGGGCCCACTGACCCAACCCCAGGGCCGTGAAGGCCAGAAAGAGGACACCGAGGGATATCGCGCCTCCTACTGGACCCAGAAACTGCATGGCAAGGTAGGCAATCCCCCAACCCAAACGACCGCCATCGAGGCCCCCGTCGGCACGCACAAGCGAGTTTCCTCCCGCGACCGAGAGCAAACCCAGTGCCGCAAGAGCAGCAGCCTCGCCGGCGAACAAGCGCCCCCAAGAGATTCCGAGCGCACGTGGGCGGATTAGGCGCACGCCGGTCAGCGTCACCACGGCAATCAGGAAATACGTCCCCCACCCAAGCCAAACAGAAAGAAACGTGGTCAAGGGAGTGAGCAGGCTCCCAAAAGTCAGCCCCAGCTTCGCCAGCAGAGAAAGCAGGGCCGATACGATCAAGAGCAGGCCGACGGAGTCCCAGAAGAAGCGGCCAAAGTGTAGCTGGAAACTGGCGAGGCGCTGCAGCCAGTCAACCCGCGCTGCAGGCAACTCCGGGCGCGAACGAGGTCTATGATTCACGGCAAGCCAAGGTTCAAGTCCGTTGACCCGATCCGGGAGTACCAGTCGGCGATGCTGGGCTCTTAGACATCGAGTTTCATGCTAAGCCCCATTCGCTGGTGAGCAGAGTCCACGTGCAAGATCCGTACTCGAACAGTTTGACCTTCTTGCAGGAAATCCTTGACGGTCTGGCCTTCTGTGAGGGGCATCTCCGAGATGTGGATCAGGCCCTCAACGCCCCGCTCAAGTCTGGCAAACGCGCCGTAGGACAGAACACTGGTGATTGTGGCCGGCAGCGCTTGTCCCTGACCCAGTTCTTCGTCGATTGTGATCCAGGGGTTGGGGAGGAGCCGCTTGAGACTCAGAGCGACCCTGCAGCGCTCTGGCGAGAGATCTAGGACCTCGACTTCTATGTCCTGCCCCAGAGTCACGGTCTGTCCTGGGTGCACGACCCGACCCCAGGACAGCTCCGAAATGTGTACGAGACCTTCCACCCCTCCAAGGTCGACGAACACGCCAAAGTCCGTAATGTTTGTGACCACGCCCCGGACTCGCTCTCCCGGCCGCAGGCTGTGGAAGATCTGAGCCCGCCGTCCCGGCTGGGCCTGCGCCGCCCGCTCGGAGAATACGATCCGCCCATCCTCCGGAACGCACTCAATGACCTTGAGTTGCAGACTCTGGCCAACGTAGCCCTCGAGCAGTCGGCCGCGCTCTGCGGCTTCCACCGCTCCGGGTATATTCACCAGATGTGAAAGGGGGACGAAGCCGTTGATTTCCCCGCCTTCGACCAGCAGGCCCCCCCGGTTGTAGCCAGTGACGCGCAGGGCCACGATCTCATCGGTCTGAAAAAGGGACTTTGCCCTTTCCCAGTTTGGCTGCGGACGCCCCAAGACGCCGGCCTTGGAATCCGACTCAAGAAATGATCGGGGCATCGGTCGATGGGGACGCCGGACCTGATGCCTGCCCTCTTCTGCCAGAACCGCCTCCCACCACCCCTCGTCCAGGTTCGGCATCGCGGCCGGGGGCCTAGCTTTCCGATTGCTCATGGAATCTGCCTTCCCTACTTCAACTCGAGCTCCATCTTTAGAATCGCCCTGGCTACTGCCTCCACAGCCACGCGCTGCTTTCGATAGAGATCGGCCTCTGACATGGCCAATCGCCCGGCGACTTCCCTGACGCGCCGGCCTTCGATGAATTTCATCTCGAGTATGTTGTACAGGATCCACTCCGTCGTGAAACGGCGTTCGCCCTCGGGCCTGACTTGGTCCACCGCTCTCCGCAGCAGGGCACGCATCGCGTTGGCAGCATTTCCATCGTGGACGCTAAGCATCCGCTGCACGACTTCAAGTCTCAATAGCGGATTGCGGGTGAGCTTTGGCCCTCCCCAGTAATGCGCCAGGGCATCCTTGACCCAGTTGGCCAAGTCTGACTCGGGAGGAAGCGCGTCTCCCAAGAGCGTAGCCGTCGTGTCATAGCGGCCGGCGGCCCGCATCTTCTGGATCATCTCCACCCTAGGTTCGAGGTCCTGCAAAGAGAGAAAGACGCGCTGCTGGAGTCGCCGGTCTTCCAGCGCCAGCGACGCGCGTTCCGCCAGCAGCCAAAGTGCGTCGCGCTGCTCCGGATCCAGAGGCGCCGGGTCGCGACGGGCGACGCCCATAACCCCAAGAAACGGGCCCAGCTCATCCCGATCCATGTCGACCCGCCTTCGCTGGTGTAATGGCAATACCCAGAATCGTCCCCAGAGGAACTCGCGCCGGCCCAAGCCTTGCTCGTCCGTGAACAGCGGCAGAGCAGTCGACAGCTCCCCCTGATCCAAGTCAGCCCGGTTGCCGGCCGTGATGATCAACGAAAGCGAATCGTCGTCGAGGGCCGCTATGAAGGCCGACGCAGAATGCATGTAGTCACGAACGGCAGCCAAAACAGCCTCCAGAAACTGATTCAAGTCCCCCTGGGTGACCAGACGCTCCTCTATGTTTTGAAAAAGCTGTAGCTCAGAGCGATCCGAACCAATGAAAAGGTAGCGATCCCAAAGGGGCGAGAGCAACGTAATCGCGTGCTCAAAAAGGAGAACGGTGGCGACCATCGTGAGCGGAACAAACTCAGAGTACTCGACCCCCAGCAGGACACCGGTGCGGCGTACCGCCGTGGTCAGCCCCAGCGCCACGGAAGCAGTGA
Source organism: Anaerolineales bacterium (assembly GCA_035471605.1). Lineage (GTDB taxonomy): Bacteria > Chloroflexota > Anaerolineae > Anaerolineales > Villigracilaceae > Fen-1038. The sequence continues at coordinate 20,337 of DATIPW010000170.1, forward strand.
CCGGCCCGCGCAGGATCCACTTGAATAGCCGACTCCGAATCACGCGGTCGGGCCACGACACACCAAAGAAGGCGACGGCATAGGCCATGACAACCACCAAGCCGCCCACCACAAGATTGATCGCCGCAGCCAGGCTCCAGAACAGAAGCGGGTAGTTCGCCGCTAGATCGGAGCCGAAAAGGAGAAAGGGGTAGCAGCCCAGGGCAGGTGCGCTGGCCCCTGCCATCAGGTACCACATCCTGCGGCGGCCAGAACGCGTGAGCATGCGTCGATACGCACGGACAAAGTTGGCGCCCGCCCATATCATGATGCCGGCGTAGTACGCCGTGAACGCGTCCGTCCATCCGGTGCGCTCCAGATGTGGGGCTGGCGTGCCGATGGCATCAAGCGGTCCCACCAGATAACCAACCACCAGGGCGCCGAGGAATACGGTGGACAGGGCATATACCGCGCGGACCGCGAATCTGCGCCGGCCGCGCGAGGGCCTGCCAGCAGTTACCAGCAGCGCGTCTGATAGGTGCAGGTACGCTGGAGGCAGGTAGACGATGCCGAGCCACTGGAGCTGCAGCAGCGTGCGCAATCCGGCACTAGAGACGGAGGGATTCTGGAGCGCCTCTGTGGTGAAAACGACGACCACGCACAGAAGTATGATTGCAAACGAGCGGGCGACGCGATCTCGAAGGTTGAAGGAGAGGGAATACAGGAAGAGGGAGAACGCCGTGATGGCAATCCCCGCCGTGAGGACTTGATTCAGTGCCCGGATGGCCACCAATAAGCTCGCGGTCCAACCGCTAAGCATGCCCTTCCCAGCCTTCCCCGCACACCTTCCCCTGCTACATCAGACGCACGAAATAGAGGGTGATATCCTGACTTGAATAGTAGCGATCATTATAACCGCAGAATTCATAGGAATGCTTTTGTGCCAGCATGATCGCCGGGTGATTCTTGGACTGCGTTTCAAAAAAGATCTTGTGGACCTCCGCCTGGATGCACCAGGCGCGGGCCGCTTCGAGCAGAGCTCCGCCTACACCCTTCCGCCGCCATGGTGCAGCAACCACCAGGTCAGTTATCCAAGCCACGCCTGCACGAGGTTCCGTCAACGCAACATAGCCGACGGCGGTGGTGCCGGAAACCGCAGTCGATATCATCGCTTTCTGCTTCCACTCGTCAGCCAGGACACTGGGATCATTCGGATAGATCAGGTGGACCGGTCGCGGAAGGCGGACTTCGCGAAAGACGGCAGAGACTTGAGCGGCCTTCGCATCCCGCCGCAATTCAAGCTGCCAGACATGGTCCGTCGTGGACGCGTGATCAAGACTCATGAGCTGGGATAGGTCCGAACGGGCAAAGGGGCGAACCGCGAAGTCTTTCATGGGACGCTAGGATTGCGGAGAGACGCGCACCGTGATGCCACAGGCCGGCAAGGCCCGCCCCTGGGTGTCGCTGACCACCAACCGCAGCTGATAGTCGCCGGGTGGCAGAGCGCTCGTATCCCACTGCCCAAGGGAACCATCGATCACGGCAGCCCTGCCCGCCGCAATCGTCGCCCAAGTGTCCGAGCCCACGGGCGAGACTTCATACTTGTAGAAGCCCAGTTCAGGAATGTTCACGGTCCCGCGTATCTCCACCGTGCCGCGTACTTCTTGTCCAGAACGCGGAGCGCTGATGAAAACGCTGGAAGCGACGCACCCTTCACTGGTTGGAGTTTGTGCAGCGGGCTGGGGACTCAGGGTCATCGCCGCGGCCACTTCTGCCGATATTGTTCCGGTCGGAGTCGCCAGCGGGTCAGCCCTGGGCGTCGGGACAAACATGGAGGCCGGGAGATTGGGAACGATGAACGTGGCGGTGATCATTTCGGCCACAAACAGGACCAAGACCAGAGCTAGCGAAGCGACGGATTGTCCCATTCGCCGAAGAGCGAATTCCCGCTCCAAGCCATAGACCGCGTGCCGCCACTCGTTCCATGATCGCCACAGCCAGCGCAGCCCAAACATCCCGCCTATGGACAGCAGGATATAGATGAGCACTTCGTGCCTGCCCAGGAATTGGTATACCGCCAGCATGGATCAGGCCAGCAAGCGCTGCAAAACTCCGGCAATGACGCGCGCCATCTTGGGCGCGATTGCGTTTCCTGCCTCAATCACTTCTTCGTGTGTTGTGACCGTGGAACCATCCAGATTGGCTTTGTTGCTGATTCCTGAGAAACCCAAGACTCGCATTCCCCCGTGCCGCGCGACGGTGACTTCGTGCACCGTGGACATGCCCACCGCATCCGCGCCCACCACACGCAGAAAGCGCATGTCGGCAGGGCTCTCGAATGACGGTCCGCTGAGCCCCGCATACACCCCCTCGCGGAGATCGACCTGGGCATCCGACGCGGCCTGCCGCGCCAGCTCTGCCAGTTGCCGATCGTAGGCCTGGCTCATGTCCGGAAACCTGGGGCCCAGTTCGTCATAGTTGGGCCCCATAAGTGGATTCCAGCCCATCATTCCGAGGAAGTTGAGATGGTCCGTGATCAGCATGACGTCGCCCGCCTGAAACTCGGGATTCACAGCACCAGCCGCGTTAGTGACGATCAGCGTCCGGATTCCGAGGCGTTGCATGGCGCGCACCGGCACGGTGATCTCTGCCATGCTGTAGCCCTCATAGAAATGCACCCGGCCCTGCATCACAAGAACACTGCAATCATGGATGGTTCCCAACAGCAGTCTTCCCGTGTGCCCCACCACCGTGGAGATCGGAAAGTGGGGAATCTCGGAGAACGGGATGACTACGGGTCCTTCCACAGCATCCGCCATGCCAGATAATCCGGATCCCAGGATGATGGCCACCTGCGGTTGCCGCGGACTGCGCGACCGGACGACCTCCGCGGCTTCATCAAATTGATCGATGGACAAATTCGTCATCACTAGTCGCCCTGTGCGGGTCCGCGATGCGGGAGAAATTCCACTCCGCAGTTCCCTTGTCAGAAATTCGGCGCGGGGCGCGGATTATATCAGAAACAACGGGTCGCTCATCGGGAATGCTGCTGCATCACCCACGCGGCAGGGACGCGCAGAGCAGGCTCGCAATGAAAACACCGCGAAAGCCGGGATCTTGAGGACTGTGTGGCAATGCCGGAAGGAAGGAGCACTGGTAAATTCTATTGTGGCATCAGGTGGACCGACCACTTGCTGGCGCCGGGCAGCTAGGCCACGAGCACCTCGGCCAAGGAACGGGCAGCGGTTTCAATTCCGTTGTCATCAATCCAGTAGTGGGTGACCAACCGAAATCCGCGAGGCCCCGCTGTGCTCACCAAGACGCCCCGCTTCATCAGCGCAGCACATACTTCAGAGTCTGTCAGCCTGACCGCAGGTGCCAGGTGGAAAAAGACCATGTTGGATGTCGGGACTTCTTGGTCCAGCTCCAGCCCGGGATTGCTTTTCAGGCGCCGCGCCAGGCGCCTGGCGCGCTCATGGTCTTCGTTTAGTCGTGAGACCATCGTCTGAAGCGCGACGATTCCCGCCGCCGCAACCACTCCGGCCTGCCGCATGCCGCCTCCAAGCATCTTCCGGGCGCGATGCGCCTTGCGCATGAACTCCCGTTCGCCACAGATGATGGATCCCACCGGCGCGCACAATCCCTTGCTCAGACAGAAGGTCACCGAGTCGACCGGCGCAGCCAAGTCCCGGGCTGGCACGCCAAGCGCGGCCGCAGCATTGAAGATGCGGGCCCCATCCAGATGCACCTTCAGCCCATGGGCGTGTGCAAGATCCGCAAGACGGCGCACATACTCCACCGTTTGCACAGTCCCCCCGCAGCGGTTGTGCGTGTTTTCCAGGCACACGAGGCGGGTAATGGGATCATGCGGATCGTCAGGCCGGATGGCCGCCTCCACCTCTGCAAGATCAAGCGCTCCATCCGGCCCATTTGGAAGCTGGCATGAATGGATGCCGCCGAGCGCCGAAAGCCCCCCCGCCTCAGACACGAATGCGTGGTTCCTGCTGCCCAGGATCACTTCATCGCCCCGTTGACAGTGAGCCAGCAGCGAAGCGAGGTTCCCCATCGTTCCGGAGGGCACCAGCAGCCCCGCTTCCTTGCCCATCATTTCGGCTGCCATGTCTTGGAGGCTGTTCACTGTCGGATCATCACCGAAGACATCGTCTCCCACCTCGGCCACGGCCATCGCCTCCACCATCTGAGGCGTGGGCTTGGTCACAGTGTCCGAGCGCAAATCAATAAATTCCATGCGGCTTCCTCCCGCACTTCACCGAGATTCCTGGCGGCGCCGCGCGCGCAGTTCATCCAGGGTTTCTTCGAGCTCCGCCGGCAGAGGCGCCTCGAATATTCTCCGACCGGGTTCCGAGGGCAGGAGCAGATCCAGTTTCCAGGCGTGAAGAAAGTGCCGATCGATCTTGATCGTCGGCTTCTTCCGTCCATAGATCGTATCGCCGGCGACGGGACAGCCCAGAAGCGCACAATGGAGCCTGACCTGATGTGTGCGACCGGTGACGGGATGCACCTCAAGAAGCGTATGGCTGGAGAAGACCTCTCGAGTGTAGTAGTCGCTTACCGCGGCCCGCCCCTTGCCCTCCGGCAAGACAGACATCCGCTTGCGATGGCTCGGATCCCTGCCAATGGGGGCCTCGACTCTGCCACGAGGCGAGGCCGGACAGCCATCGACAAGTGCCAGATAGGTCTTCCTGACATTCCGCTCTTGGAATTGCCCCTGTAGCCAATCCAAGGCAGCGTCGTTCTTGGCCAGAATTATCAGGCCGGACGTTTGCTTGTCAAGGCGATGCACAATGCCCGGGCGGTGCTCGCCACCCACACCCAGCATGTTGGGATCGTGCCCCAGGGCCGCGTTTGCCAGGGTTCCGGCACTGTGTCCGGCACCGGGATGCACCACCATGCCCGCAGGCTTGTTGACCACAATCACGTCGTGATCCTCGAAGAGCACGTCAAGCGGGGTATTCTCCGGCTGCAAACCCGAGCTTTGCGCCGCGGGAATCTCCACCGAAAGGAGGACCCCCGGTGGGACAAGCTGGCCCGCCTTGCTTGCCCGCTCGCCCGCTATCCGGACTCCTCCCATCTTGATTATGGATTGAAGTCGCGAACGAGAGAACTGAGGGAGCAGACGGGCCAGGCAGTGGTCCAGCCGCTGCTGGGCAGTTTCCTCCACTCGGAACTCAAAGCGCTGATTTGATTCCAACTTTGCGTCGACCTCATGCTTCCCTGGGCGCCGGCGTCTTGGCTTCCCGTTCTCGCTGCCATACCCCCAGGAGAAGGATTACAACGCCGATGGTGATGGCCGAGTCAGCGATATTGAAGACGGGAAAACTGCCGATGGAAATGAAGTCCGTTACGCGTCCCATGCGCAGTCGATCGACAAGGTTGCCTGTCGCGCCCCCCAACTGCAGTCCCATGGCAAGCCGCAGGCTCCAATCACGCGAATCCACGCGCGGATAGTAGAAGAGAATGGCCACGATGACCAGCACAGCCAGAACCGCCAAAACCGTGTTTCCGTTTTGGAACGAACCGAAGGCTGCCCCCGTATTGTTCCAGTGGACAATCCGCGCGTACGGCCCCAGTTGTTCGAGCCCCCTGGGTAGCCAGCTTGACTGAAATGGAAGTGCGGACACAACCAAGGACTTGGTCCATTGATCCAAGGCGATGACAACGCCGGCAACACTGATCAGAGCGCCATAGGTGCGCACAAAAGCTTTCAATACGACTCCAATCTGCCGCCCGGGGGCGGGCCGCAGCGCGGCCACATTCTACTGGAGCAACGCGGACACACGCGTCTGCTCGCGGCCGGCCGTCGCCGGTCGCGTGGAACACGGCAAAACCTAGTCCGCACGAAAACGCCGAGGAACCCGCGCGCTGATGTTGGTCATGACTTCATACTCGCTCGTGCCAGCCCATTCCGCCAAGTCCGCTGGCGTGATCTGCAGCCCGGATGCGTCCTGCCCGAGGAGAATGACCTCATCTCCGACGTTGATCTCGTCATCCACTACGTTTACCATGAATTGATCCATGCAAATTCGCCCTACTTGTTGATATCCCTTGCCCCTCACGATCACGCGCGCCTGGTTGCTCATTCGCCGAAAGTACCCATCCCCATAGCCGCAAGGAATTGTGATGACTCGTGATGGCGTTGTCGGACTCCAGAGCGAGCCATAGCTGACCGGCCGACCAGGCATTGTGATCTTGGAGAACACCACGCGGGCCACCCACTTGGCTGCCGGAGCAACTTCAACCGTCCTCTGCACCTGAGGGCCCGGATAGATCCCGTAGAAGAGCACACCCGCGCGCACCATTTCCATGTGACTCTCCGGCAGCTGCAGGATGGCGCCCGAATTGGCCGCGTGCCGCAGGGGTGGTGGGGACCCGTCTGTGCCCCTGTAGTACGCCAGCGCCTCGTGAAAGCGCTCGAGCTGGAGCCGCGCGTGGCTGAGATCTGCGATCTCCGAGTTGGCAAAGTGCGTATAGATCCCCTCAATATCCAGGTGCGAACATGCCATCGACGTTTCCAGGAACTGCCCGGCGTCGTAGTCATGTACGCCGGTGCGTTCCATTCCGGTATCGATCTTCAGATGGACCTTCAAGTGTGCCCCGGTTGCTGCCGCAACTTGATCAGCCGCCACCAGCAGCTCCAGGGACGAGGCAGAGAGGGTAAGGCTGTGCTCCACAAAGAAAGGCAACTCTTCGGGCAAGATGCCACCCAGCACCATGATGGGCGTGGTAATCCCCAGTTGGCGAAGGTGTATTCCTTCGTCCACAGTTGCCACGCCAATGTAGTCCGCAAGTGGCGCGATATCAGGCGCCACGCCGTCAACGCCGTGGCCGTACGCGTTGGCCTTTAGTAGGATCATTACTTTGGCAGGATGAACGTGCTTCCGTATGTTCGCCAGGTTCTGCCTGAGTTGGCGTAGATCCACCTGGAGGTAGGTCGAGCGAATTGCAGTACTACCCATTGGCCGATTGTACGTCGAAAATGCCGACACTCCGAGTGATGCCAGGACCGCCACGAGAGAGGACCACTTCCAGCGCAGAGTGCTGCGTGCCATCCTGGCAATATTGGCGGAATTGTTGTGCAGAAAACAGCATCTGAATTATCGCGGCCCAAAGGCCTGGCGGTGCAACGGTTCATGCGTTCGGGCGCTAGGCCTTGAAGGCTTGACGGAGCCTGCCGAGCATTCGAGCCTGTGCATGTTGCTCGTCCCATACTTGTTGGAGAAGAGCCTCATCCAACTCCATTGCGGTTCCAAGACTCGCTCCTCTTCCAAGCACCGCCCGCCGCGCAAGGAGTGGCTGGGCGCGAGCAATACGGGCACACTCGGGATGCGCGGACCACCAGCCAGTAGTTCCGCATGGGCTGTGCAGTCAGGAGCAACAAGGCCGGGCCTAGATCTTCCCAGCTAGGTACTCTAGGACGTCGATCTTGGTCACGATTCCGATCGGCCGCGCCGCGTCAACCACAATCAGCGCATAGCCCTGTGTCAGCATCGGCATGGCCTCGTCCAGCGGGGTATCGGTCGGGTACACGGCCTTAGCATTCTGAACGAGATGGTCGATTTCCTCACTCTGGCTGTGGTTATGCGCATCCAGCACGTGGCTGAGAAGGTCGATCTCCTCCACGGTCCCCACCAGCATACGGTCAGGACCGATCACGGGCATTTGCGAAATGCCATGCTGTCGCATGGCCGCCATGACGTCGCGGACGGACTCCCCGAGCGTGGCCGTGAAGAGCTCCTTGGCCGGCTTCGCCAGCAAAAGATCCCCCAGCGTCACCTCGCCGAACTCCAGTTCCAGAAACCCGTTTTCACGCATCCACTTGTTGTCGTAGAACTTGGATAGATATCGCGAGCCGCTATCCGGAAAGATCACCACCAGCAGCCGGTCTGCAGGCAACTTGCTGGCATACTTTACGGCTCCGGCAAGCGCCGATCCAGATGAACCGCCAGCAAAGATCCCCTCCATCCGGACCAGTTGCCGCGCCCAAAGGAAGGATTCCCGGTCGTTCACGCGGACAACCTCATCGACGGCAGCGATGTCGGTCGTGGATGGCAAGAAATCCTCGCCGATGCCCTCGACCTTGTAGGTCTTGGGAAAGGCACCGGCCGGGATCTTGCCGCCGTTCTTCCAGATTTCGTAGAGAATCGATCCTTCGATATCCACTCCGACCATTCTAACGTCGGGATTTTGAGACTTGAGATGGCGGCTGATCCCCGAAATCGTACCCCCGGTGCCCATTCCTATGACCACGTCCGTGACCTTTCCCTCGGTTTGCTCCCAGATCTCGGGGCCCGTGGTGAGTTCATGAGTCTTGGGATTGTCAGGATTGTGATACTGATTGGATAGAATCGCATTCGGGGTCTCGCGCGCGAAACGCTTCGCCACCTCATAGTAGGACCGCGGATCTTCCGGTGCCACCGCCGTGGGCGTGATCACAACCTTGGCGCCATACGCCCGCAGAAGCATGATCTTCTCATTGCTCATCTTGTCAGGCATGACAAAAATGGTTTGGTAGCCTTTCATGGCGGCCGCAATGGCTAGGCCAACCCCGGTGTTTCCCGAGGTTGCCTCGACCACCGTTCCCCCGGGCTTCAGTTCGCCGCGCCGCTCCGCCTGCTCGATGATGTACAGACCAACCCGGTCCTTGATGCTGCCCCCTGGATTCAGGTTTTCCAGCTTGGCATACAGGGGCGCCGCGACGTGGTGAGCCACGCGCGCCAGCCGAATCAGCGGTGTTCTGCCGATTGCACTCAGGATGCTGTCGTGCACGTTTCGCTCAAGGGAGGCGCGCAGTTGCGGCATGAATGATCCCTTTCTTCCTTCGTGGGCTTCGATCGTCATTCCAGGGAGCCCGACCCCGCGACAGAACCGCCGAACGGCGATTTGGACCGGGGCCCGGCGGCGAGCAGCGGCTAGTATATCGGGAGTCGGGTGTCAACTTGGCGCGCCCAGGAATTGATTCCCCCTTGCAGGTTCCTCACCTTCCGGAAGCCGGCACTCAGCAGCAGCTCCAGTGCGCGGGCCGACCGGCTGCCTGACTTGCAGAAGACCACCATCTCCTGTGCCGAGTCCAGCTCCGCCAGCCTAGCTGCCAGCGCCCCCAGTGGGATATTCTTGGCACCCGGAAGGCTCGAGATCTCCAGTTCGTGGGGCTCCCGCACATCCAGGAGCACCAACGCGTTCTGCTGCAGACGCTTGGAAAGGTCGAGAGCTGTGATGTCAAAGCCCTCCCCGGCAGAGCCCGAGCCGTGATCATGGCTTGGAACACCGCAGAATTCCTCGTAGTCGATGAGATCCGTAACCTCCGGCTGGGGCCCACAGATGCGACACCCGGGATTCTTGCGGAGCCTCACGAAATCGACTGACATATCCAAGGCGTTGTAGAGCAGCAGCCTGCCGATCAGAGGTTCACCAATCCCCAAGAGGATCTTCAGAGCCTCGGTGGCCTGAATCGTGCCGATGGTTCCTGGCAGCACTCCAAGCACGCCGCCTTCCGCGCACGAAGGAACTAGGCCCGGCGGCGGGGGCTCGGGAAAGAGGCACCGGTAGCATGGGCCCCGACGGGCATCGAAGACGCTCACCTGGCCATCAAACCGATAGATCGAAGCATAGACGTTGGGTTTACCCAGGATCACACATACATCATTTGTGAGGTATCGGGTGGGAAAGTTGTCAGTGCCATCCAGGAGGATGTCATAGTCCTGAGCGATCTGCCTGGCATTGGCAGACGTGAAGGTTTCGGGGTAGAGTTGGAGTTCAACGTCGGGGTTCAGGTCAGCCAGGCGCTCGCGAGCGCTTTGCACCTTGGGCTTTCCCACATTGCCCGTGCCATGAATGACCTGTCGCTGAAGGTTCGTCGCATCCACGACGTCGGGATCGACCAGGCCGAGGCGTCCGATCCCGGCCGCGGCCAGATACAGGGCCGCGGGCGATCCCAGGCCGCCGGTACCGATCACTAGCGCGGAGGCCGCCTTGAGCGTGCGCTGACCCTCAAGGCCCACCTCCGGAATCAATAGGTGCCGTGAATAGCGCAGGATCTCGTCCCGGGTCAATCCGGGAAGCCCGTGCGGCCGCATCCTCACCCCCCGGCAATGGACGGAACGAGTAGCACCCGGCTCTCCGCGTCCAGTGCGGTCTCAAAGCCGTCCAGATCCTTCGTGTTGTGCTCGCCAACAAATAGGTTGACAAATGGTCGAAGCTTGCCATCTCCATTGAAAAGATGGGGGCGAAGCGCAGGGTACATCTGCACCAGACTCTCCATTGCCTCACCGACACTGCGGCCCTCGACCTGCAGCTCAATCCGCCCTTCGGTATAGGATCGGAGTGGCGTGGGAATTCTCAATATTGGCATGTCTCCGTTTCTCCTCCAGCTTCCCTCGTGCGGCATGCTGGCATTGCATTTCGATTGTAGTCCGAATTCTGGGGATGACATCTATTGGGGATCGCAGCCCTGCCGTTCGACGACTGCCTCACAGGTGGAGGCGGGCTGGATCTCCACGCTGCCCGCCTGACGAAAAGGCGCCATGAAATCCTCCAGGTATGCAACATCCTCAGCTTCCGCAATCAGCACCAGGCTGTGTTGGGCATCCAGGACGGCATCCGCCCGGAGATCAACTCCAAACTTGCGCGCATTGGCCCTGGTAAGGTGCTGCAGGAGCATTTGTCCCGCCGCCGGATCTTTCGCCGGGCAGGATTCCGCTTCGTGTTGATGCCGCACAAAGTAAAGTGACATCTAGGCCTCCATGCTAGGTATGCGCGTTGGCACTACGTGATCCGGATTTCTTCTTGAGCAAAGCCTGAACGATCCTCCAGAAGTCGCCAACTGCGCGAGGTCCCGGGTTTGCCGGCCGTGATATTGGTGATCAGATACGACAGGTTTGGCTGCGCCCACTCGCGGTCGTGCTCGGATGGACGCTCCGGGTGATCCGGATGCGAGTGGTAGATCCCGACCACGTCCATGCCCTGCTTCTCCGCCTGCAATTCGGCCCGCAGGTAGTCGTGGGTGCCAATCAAGTAGCGGTTGTGTCGCGATCTCTCGTCGCGGGCATTTTGGACGGGCACGATGTCCTGCACGATCCTTTCGTCACCCTCTTGCCCCAAGAGAAATCCGGCAGTCTCTTCGGGGTACGCCCCCTCGCCCTGTTGACCGATCTGCCTGAGCAGCGCCAGCGTCAGTGAGAGGGTCATGCGCCCACCCAGAGAGCATCGTCGCTCAGGTACTTGAAGCCCGCGTCTGGGAATACCGTAATCACCGTTCCCGATTTAAGCTCTGCCGCAAGCTGCAGGGCCGCCACTGCCGCTGCTCCAGAGGAGATGCCCACAAAAAGCCCTTCTTGCCTTGCAAGTTGACGCATCATGCCATAGGCGCTCTCGGTTGACACCCGCAGGACTCGATGCGCGACTTGCTCATCATAGATGGCTGGGCGAATTGCCGTGGGCATATGCTTTAGGCCCTCGAGGCCGTGGAGCGGGCTGTCCGGCTCGATCCCGATGATCTGCACCGCGGGCAGGTGGTCACGCAAATACCGGCCGGTTCCGACGAGGGTGCCTGATGTCCCAGTGCCCGCCACAAAGTGGGTCAGAGCCTCGGCAGACTGGGCAACAATCTCGGGTCCCGTCGAGTCGTAGTGGGCCCGCCAGTTTGCCTCGTTGTCATATTGATTTGCATACCAGAACTGGTTGGGCTGATCTTCCGCCATGCGACGCGCCTTCAGAATCGCCCCGTCCGATCCCTCTCCCGCGTCCGTGAGAACAACTTCAGCTCCAAGAGCTCGCAGCAGCTTCAGACGTTCGACACTGGCACTGGCCGGCACACACAGAGTTACAGGGATCTCCAACGCTGCTCCGAACGTGGCGTATGCGATCCCCATATTGCCGGACGTGGAGTCAAGCAACCGCCTGCCGTGTCCCAGTTGATTTCGGTCAAGAGCGGATTGAATAATTCGGAGCGCGGGCCGATCCTTGATCGAACCACTGGGGTTCAACCATTCCGCCTTTGCCAGGATCCGGACAGCGGCCGGAAGGCCACGCGTCACTCGCCGCAAGGCGATCAGCGGCGTGTTGCCAACCATGGCCTCAAGGGCCTGGCCCGGTTCCATCACCAGGTTCGACAATCCTAGCTGTGTGAGCGACAATTCCTTCCTGCGCTTTCCGATGCCCATAGGCAAACAAAAAAGGACGCCTGGTCAGGGCCACGTCATTCGAACTTCACGAATGCGGAGCCCCATGCCGTCCTTTCCGCCCATCAGACTCGGTTTTCAGAAAAGGTGAACTATGGGCTCCGCTTGGGACAGGAACAAGGTCTGCAATTCATTCCAGTCTATCCTTATCAGAGTTCATGGATGGATATTGTATGAGTTTATCCCCCTTCATGTCAAGCCCGAGACACCGGCCGGGAATATGGCTATCCGAAAGGATGCGCGGGATCGGATGGCCGCGATCGGGGCCAGTGGACCCTTGCCGCCGGTCGCCGCCAAACGGGCCCAGCCGGCCGGATCCGGCATCATTGATGCTCCAGCGCGGCAGCGGACTACTCTTCCTTCTTCGCTTCCCGTTCCTTCTTGTGTGTTTCGACAATTGGCCCGGCGACGTGGGCCGGGACCACGTCGTAGTGATCCAGCTCCATCGTGAAGTAGCCTCTTCCGCCGGTCAGCGAACGGAGCTGCGACGTATAGCGAAGCATCTCTGCCATGGGCACGTGCGCAGCAATCACCGTGTTGCCGCGCTCAGCTTCGGTTCCCTGAACCCGGCCCCGCCGGGCGTTGAGATCGCCCATCACGTCGCCCATGTGAGCCTCCGGCACCACGATTCGGACGCTCATAATGGGTTCAAAGAGCACAGGCCCAGCCTCGTGAACCGCAAGTTTGAACGCCTCGCGCCCGGCAATCTCGAACGCCACCGGTTTGGAATCGACAGGGTGTTCCTTGCCGTCAAAGACGATCACTTTCACGTTGCTCATTGGGTAGCCGGCGTATACCCCTTGTTCGAGGCTCGCTTTGATACCCTTCTCGATTGGCGGAAGATAGGAACGCGACAGGCTCATTCCCACTATCTCGTCCGCGAATTCAAATTCCGCTCCCGGTAGGGGTTCGATCCGCAGATGGACCTCGCCGAACTGTCCCGCTCCGCCCGTTTGCTTCTTGTGGCGGTACATGGCAGAGGCTTTCTTGGTGATCCCCTCCCGGTACGGCACCCTCGGTTCCCGGGTGACAAGCCCCACTTGGAACTTGGCCTGGGCGCGATGGATGGCCACATCGATGTGTTGATCCCCCATTCCCTGCAGGACGGTTTCGCCTGTGCTTCGCTCGTTGAACCAGCTCAGGGTCATGTCCTCTTCGCACAAGCGAGTCAGCGTCGAGCTGATCTTGGCTGCATCGGCCTGGGTCTTTGGCCCGATCGCTACCCGGAATAGTGCCGCAGGATATTGCGGTACGGGTATGACCAGGGGATGGCTCTTGTCGCAGAGCGTGTCCCCGGTGGCGGAAACGGAGAGTTTGGCCACTGCGCCAATATCGCCAGCGTGGATGACCTTTGCGGGAATCTGCTCCTTGCCGCGCTGCAAGTGCAGGCCCGACATGCGCTCCTCCTGTCCCTTGGATTGATTCCAGACGTGCGCGTCCGCCGTGATGGATCCCGAGAAGACCCGCACATACGTTAACCTGCCCACAAACGGATCAGCAGTCGTCTTCCACACGTAGGCGGCCAGCGGACCGGCATCCGACGCCGCAAGCTTCTCTTTTCCCTCCTGCCCCTCCGCCGTCCGCTCCTTGCCTTCAGCCGGCGACGGCAGGAGGTCCACAATCCCGTTCATCAGAGGAATCACGCCCAACGAGTGGGCCCCGGCGGCGCAATAGACAGGCACAAAGGACCGCGCTCGAACCACTTTTCGCAAGCCGCGAATGAGTTCGTCATCGGAAAGCGATCCGGCCTCGAGGTACTTCTCCAGAAGCGAGTCCTCGCCTTCGGCGGCTGCCTCCACAAGGACGCCGTGCGCCTCCTTGGCGGCCTCGAGCATCTCGGCCGGAATTTCTGATGCGCTGTTTGCCGAACCGAGGTATGCCTTCATGGAGACCAGATCGATCACACCCTTGAAATCGTGTTTTTCCCCGATCGGCAACTGGACTTTCACCAACCGGTGCCCGCCCGCGCGCGCATATTCAGCCACCGAGTCATACGCCTTGGAAAAACTAGCATTGTCGCGATCCAGCTTGTTGATCACAACCAGCCGAGGCAGTTCGAAATCATCGGAGTAGCGCCAGGCAATCTCAGTGCCCACTTCCATCCCGGCCACCGCGTCCACCAACAAGACGGCTGCCTCAGATACACTGAATGCGGAGACGACCTCCCCGACGAAATCCGTGAACCCCGGCGCGTCCAGGACATTCATCTTGTGGTCGCGGTACTCGATGGGAATCAGGCTTGTTGACAATGAGATCTTGCGCCGGATCTCCTCCTCGTCATGATCGGATACCGTGGTGCCGTCCTCAATCTTCCCCATCCTGGTCGTGGCGCCGGTGAGAAACAGCATGGATTCCGTCAGCATGGTCTTTCCAGCGCTTCCATGCGAGAGCAGCGCAATGTTGCGCAGGGACTCGGTGGTATACTCTTTCATCAATACCCTTCCTCAGAGGATTTCGGCGACATACCTGATTGGGCCACACCCTGATCCAAGCACAGTCTCACTGGCTTGACGTATGTGCTGTCCACGGGGGGGCACCGTCTCATGCGGCCCGGCTCGTCGACGTAGTTGCAGTCCGGCGATTGTAAGAGAAGAGAATGGAATTGTCAAAGTCGGAGGGTGCTGAGCCACGGCCATTGCGATAGGTGGAGAGAGTGCGCGGATGGCGCGCATAGGTGACGTGCGGATTGTCTTCCCGGAATCGGGTCGCAAGATGCAATGCCGCAACGGGTATTCCAACTTGCGACCTTCCAGGCAAGCCTATTCCTGGACCCAGGACCTGGGTGACGGTGAAATCCAGGTGGTGACGTTCATGCGATCAGGGCTGCTCGACGAGCTTGTTTCCAGGCACCGGCGGCCTTGAAAGGATCCCCCGTCCCCGCCGATGTTGACATGGCCTATTCTGACACTGCCCTGGGCCGCGCCATGTAGCTGAAGGATGGCACAACCCCAAGGGGAGTGAGGGCGCCTGGGGGCTGGCAGATGGGCGTCGTGTCCCGATCTCCGCCGGCGATCACTGAACGGCCAGCCCAAATCTGGGCACCTGCCGGCATCTTCCTTTCCGGACCGCCTTGACCCATGTTCCGATTCCCAAAGATGCCAGTGATTTACTCAGAACCGAGAATTGCTTTCGCCCAATGCGCGCGGCAGAACCTCCCCGACTGCCGGTCTCCTGCCTCATCAGTGACCGAACGCGCCAGCAGCACAGGCTGAGCCGTTGAGGCGAGACGGGATCATGCGCATACTCTTCATCTTTCTGGATGGCGTGGGGCTGGGCGCCGACGATCCCGCCACAAATCCGTTTGCGGCGGCCAAGATGCCGACGCTTTCAGGCTTGCTGGGCGGCAGGAAGCTGATTTCCTCGGCCTCGCCATTCACAGGAGATCGCGCAACCCTGCTGGCACTGGATGCAACTCTGGGGGTCCAAGGACTGCCGCAATCGGCGACCGGTCAAGCCGCGCTGCTCACCGGTGTGAACGTGCCGGCGGAAATCGGGGAACACTATGGCCCAAAACCTAGTCCGACCGTGGCGCGGTACCTCGTCAATGGGAATCTCTTTTCCCGGCTCAAACTTGCAGGCAGGTCTGCGGCGCTAGTCAACGCATACCCGCCGCGATACTTCGATGGTGTCACGTCTGGGAGGCGGCTGTACTCATCCATTCCGCTTGCCGTGACGTCGGCCGGTCTCCGCCTTTTCGACAAGGAAGACCTCTTTTCGGGTCGGGCAATGTCGGCGGACTTCACGGGCGCGGGATGGGCAAAGATGCTGGGCTTCCCGCAAGCGCCCGTTCGCACACCTGATGAGGCCGGCAGTCTGCTGGCGCAGCTGGCTGCCCAATATGACTTCTCACTCTTTGAATACTGGGCCACAGACTACGCCGGGCACAAGCAGGATATGCCTTGGGCCCTGCAGCAGTTGGAGATCTTCGACGGAGTCCTTGCCGGACTAACAGCCACCCCAGACCAGCGGCAACTCATCCTGATCAGCTCTGATCACGGGAATCTGGAAGATCTCTCCACCCGGCGGCACACCGCCGCCCGGGTCCCTTGCCTGCTGATCGGCCCGGCCGAGGCGCGGAGACGCTTTGCCGGCGGGCTCAAAGACCTCACAGACATTGCGCCTGCAGTCTACAGATTGTTGACCGAGATCGCCTAGCTCGCGTACTCCGCCTTGAAATCCTTCTGCAAAAAGCGCATAATTAATGATGACCAAGCGGCGTCTGAGGCGCGGCGAGCAGACCGGCGCTGAGTGCCTGACCCGCGCAATGCACGCTGAAATGGCACGGTTGGGGTCGCGCCATTGCCCGTTCTTCGAAAGCAGAGAACCTACGCGGCCGATTCCCTTGTCTGGCAACCGCACCAGCCTCGGCGTTGCTGAGAGTAGATAGGGCCGGCGCGATGGATAGGCACTGCCAAGCGGCAGGACACCCTAAGGAGGAGACGATGCGCGAAAGGCACATGGCACAGGCGGTAGTCTTGACAGTACTCACTGTCAGTCTTGCCTGCAGTCTGCCAGCTGCACTGGGCTCCCCGGCCTCTCCTGCGCCGCCGCCGGAAATCACACCTTTGCCTCCAGAGCCTGCCCACAGTCCCATCCCTGCGGCGGCCGGCAGCGCGACCCCGCCTCCGTTGGTGGCGACTGTGATGGCGAGCCAGCATACCGCCACGCCTGCCAGCGTGGGCGCATCAGGCAAGTTGAACTACGATGTGGATTCATCGGTCACGGGGTCTGAACACAGGGCACCGTATGGCGATTCATACAACATCAACCTCTTCGAGCGGCCTTTCACCCAGACTGAGATGACCTATCTGCCACAGCTGGATATCAGCACTT
>DATIPW010000171.1:0-1936 GCA_035471605.1 Anaerolineales bacterium
TCGGGGGATCATCGCTGATGGCGGCTCGCAGTAGCTCCAGCTCAGCCTGGAAGGCCTTCTTGCCAAGATCCAGATCCGTGTCCCCGGAAAGCCTGACCGGGGCCGGCTGTCCGCCGTCTTCCACGAGCAAGGCAGAGATCCGCGGGACTGCCTCCAGTGTCGAGCGCAAGCCAACCAGATGGCGGGGTTGAGCGTGACCAGCCAGGATCAGATTCGTGACGCGTTCGACGTCGATCAGGACTTTGAGGGCAGCGCGCAATTCTGCGCGCCGCAGACCGCCTCGGGCGAAGAATTCAACACCATCCTGGCGGGCACCGATCTTCCCGAGGTCCAGTAGAGGCTGACTGACCCATTGCTGGATGAGGCGGCGACCCATCGGCGTGACGGTTCGGTCCAGTACCCCCAGCAGCGAGCCTCGGCGCTCGCCCCTCAAAGTCTGCTCCAGTTCGAGATTACGACGCGTTGGGGCGTCCAAGACCATGGTCTCACCCACGTCGTAGGTCCTCAAGCCCTGGAGCAGGGGGGCGGCGTCAGGCTGAGTCGCCTGCAGATACTGGACGATGGCGCCCGCGGCGCGCGTGGCCATCAGGCGGCCCTTCAGGCCGAACCCATCCAGCGTTGCGGCGCCGAAGTGTGCCAACAGCGCCTGCTCGCACTTGCCTGGTTCGAATCGCCAAGCCGGCCAAGGTGTGCTGTGGGTCACCGGCAGGCCGGAGAGCGACATGCCGTCCGGGTGGACGACCTCGGCCGGGCGAAGGCGGCTGAGCTCGGTTGATAGATTGTCTGTTGCGAGTTCCGTCACCGCGAACTCAGCCGTTGTGACATCCACATAAGCGATGGCAGCTGCTCCCTGCGCCCCCGAGGAGCCGCCGGCATCCGGGTCGGAGACCACAATGGCGGCCAGGTAGTTGTTCGAATCTGCCTGCAGCAGTCCCGGTTCCAGGATCGTCCCGGGGGTCACAACGCGCACCACCTTGCGCGGAAACAGACCGCCAACCGGCTCCTGCCCGACCTGCTCGCAGATGGCCACGTGATAGCCCTTCTGCAGCAAGCGGCTGAGGTAGCTTTCTACTGCGTGATAGGGAATGCCAGCCAGCGGCGCCCGCTGGCCCTTGCCGATGGGCCTGGAGGTCAGGACAATGTCCAGCTCGCGGGCCGTGATTTCGGCGTCTTCGTCGAATGTCTCGTAAAAGTCGCCCAGGCGAAAGAACAGGATCGTGCCGGGGTACTCACGCTTGATTTCGAGATAC
This sequence comes from Anaerolineales bacterium, assembly GCA_035471605.1. Classification (GTDB taxonomy): domain Bacteria; phylum Chloroflexota; class Anaerolineae; order Anaerolineales; family Villigracilaceae; genus Fen-1038. The sequence continues at coordinate 1,251 of DATIPW010000171.1, forward strand.
TGGCGGCGAATCGGCGTGAGACCTTCGGGCATGCGTCAATTCTATGAGCAAGGCTTTGAAACAGCAAGGGCACGACAGTATAATGACGCCAACTTTTCCAGGGAGGCGACATGCACACGCTGGTACTCCTGCGACACGGGCAAAGCACCTGGAATCTGGAGAATCGATTCACGGGCTGGACCGACGTCGGGCTGACCGAGCAGGGCCGCGCGGAGGCTCTGGCGGGCGGCAGACTGCTTCGCGAGGGCGGCTACCTCTTCGACATCGCCTACACGTCGGTGCTGCGTCGCGCGATCCAGACCCTGTGGATCGTGCTGGAAGAGATGCAGCGTGAGTGGATTCCGGTGGTCAACGCCTGGCAGCTGAATGAGCGCCACTACGGGGCGCTGCAGGGGCTGAACAAGGCGGAGACGGCCCTCAAGTTCGGGGAGGCCCAGGTCAAGCTTTGGCGGCGCAGCTACGATGTTCCGCCGCCCGCCCTGGATCCCAGCGACGAACGTCACCCTCGCTTTGATGAGCGCTACGCCTCGCTTTCGCCGGAAGATCTCCCGGCGACCGAATCGCTCAAGATCACCCTGGAACGCGTTCTGCCCTTCTGGCACCGCACACTAGCTCCCATGATCCAAAGCGGCCGGCGAGTGCTGGTTGCAGCACATGGGAACAGCCTGCGCGCCCTGGTGAAGTAC
>DATIPW010000172.1:0-4932 GCA_035471605.1 Anaerolineales bacterium
GAGGCCCTGTGGCCGCGCGACCTCGGCGATGGTCTTGTAGGCTGGATCGAAATCCGGGGGCGCCTGAGACAGACTGATGAAAATGAGTCCTTCCACCTCGCGGGCATGGGCGGCGTGCAGGCCCAGCTCGGACTTATCGAGGCCATCCTGCATGCCGCGCCAGAGGAGCAGGCGCCCATCCAGATCATAGGTCCACTGGTGATACGGGCACACGAAGCGTTTGACACTGCCTTGCGCTGCATCACAGATGATCGAGCCACGGTGCCGGCAAACGTTGTAGAGGGCGTGCACCTGAAGATCATTGCCCCGAACGATGATCATGGAATCCCCATCCACGTCATAGAGGAAGTAGTTGCCTGGTTTGGGGATCTGACAGGAGTGCCCGGCAAAGAGCCAGCCGCTGCGCCAAATGAAGTCCATCTCGGCGCGATAGACGAGTGGGTCGTGATACAGGTCGCGAGGCAGGCCATGGCCGGGGCGCCTGCGCTCCAGGGCTTGCTTGAGTTGCACCATTTCAGCAGCGGTCAGAGATAACATGCGGGGTTCTTCCTTTCGACAGCACCTATAGAGATGGAGCCTGATTGTACAACGAAGGCCGGCCCGGCGGCCCGATCAGGCGCGAAGTCTTTCGCCCTTGGGATCCAGCAAGACCGTGGCGGAGACTTCAGCCGGACGGCGGCCCTCGATGAGGTCAATCTCCAGGCGCGTGCCGCGCCGGGCCAGGTCCGTGGGGAGGTACGCGTAAAGGATGTTCTTGCGCAAGGTGTACCCGTAGCCCCCGCTGCGGACGCGACCGAGCACCTTGCCTGCGTGATAGACGGCCTCCCCGCCATAGATCTGTGTGTACTCTTCGCCATCGAGGACCAAGGTACAGAGTTTCCGATTCATCCCGGCGGCCTTGGCCTTGAGCAGCGCTTCCTTGCCGATGAAATCCGACTTTTCCAGACTGACACAGAATCCCAATCCGCCTTCATAGGGCGTTTCGAGCGGAGTCACATCGGCAGTGTAATAGCGGTATCCCTTTTCCAGCCGCAGCGAGTCAAGCACCTTGTAGCCTCCGACTTCGATGCCGAATTCCGAGCCAGCCGACAGGACGGCATCCCAGATTGCCTCGGCGCGGTAGGGCGGGCAATACAACTCCCAGCCGAGCTCGCCGACGTAGCTGACGCGCTGGGCCCAGACGCCGGTCCCGTTGATGTCAATGACGGCGGCGTGCAAGTAGGGGAAGGCGGCGTTGGAAACGTCGGAGGCGGTGATCTTCTGGAGGACGTCGCGGGCCCTGGGACCCCAAAGGGCCAGGCAAGCCCAATCCATGGTGATGTCGCGGATGGTGACATCGCCGTCTTCCGGTCTGTGGTGGCGGCGCAGCCAGGCGAGGTCGTTGCCGATGAAGGCGGAGCCTGTTACCACGCGGAAGAAATCGGTTCCCAGCCGGGTGACGGTCAGGTCGGCCTCGACGCCGCCGCGACCGTTAAGGAACTGGCAGTAGGTGGCTGAGCCGACGGGCTTGTCCATGTCGGCATCAGCCACGCGCTGCAGGAGCGGCAGAGCGCCGGGCCCCTTCAGCTCGATCTTGCCGAAGGATGTCAGGTCAAAGAGGGCGACGCGCTCGCGCGTGGCGCGGTGCTCCTGGCCGACGCGTTCAAAGTAGGGCGGCTTGTTCCAGCCCCAGTCGCGTTGATCGGCGCCGGCGCGGCGCCAAGGCTGGCCTGGTTGGAAGTAGTTGACGCGCTCCCAGCCGAACTTCTCACCAAAGACGGCGCCCAGTTCCTGCAGCCGGGAGTGAACGGGGCTGATGCGATGCGGCCGCGCCCACTCGTTCTCATCATTCGGAAAGCGCAGGCGATAGTAGTATTTGACGCCTTCCCGAGTACGTTCCGCGGCATAGTACGGGCTGGAGTAGTAGTCACCGAAACGCGTGGCACGGAAGGCATACACGTCGAGAGACGGTTCGCCCTGCACGATCCACTCTGCCATGAGCTTGCCAATCCCGCCGGCGCCACCATAGCCATTGAGTGACATGCCGGCGGCGATCCACATGCCGCGAGCGCCAGCCATTGGGCCAAGCAGTGGTTGGCAATCCGGCGTATAGGCGCCAGGGTGACAGACGAGGGTGATGATGCCGGCCTTGTCCAGGAAGGGTATGCGGCGGATGGCCCCCTCAAGCAGTTGCTCGAAACGGTCAAAATCGGGCGGCAGACTGGTGCCGCCATGCTCCCAGGGGGCCCCATCGATCCAACGCGCCAGGGGATTGGGCTCGTAGCCGCCGATGACAAGTCCACCTTGCTCTTCGCGCATGTAGACCAGGTTGTCGGGATCCCGCAGGCATGGTGTCTTGTGCGGGAACTCGCTACCGGGGACGGCCTTCAGGGCGATGTGCTGATGATCGACGGGCGTGGTGGGCAGATGGAGCCCGGCCATGGCGGCGACACGCGGCGCCCACATGCCGGCGGCGTTGACCACGATCTGGCAGCGTACGCTCCCCTGATCCGTAATGACACGCTGAACTTCGCCCTTGGGCGAGAGCTCGATGCCCGTGACGCGCACATTTGTGTGCACCGTCACGCCCAACTCGCGGGCGAAGCGGACCATGCTGGTGGTCGTGGTATACGGATCGAGATGACCATCCTGAGGCAGGTAGATGGCGCCGTAGAGATCCTGGGCGCTCAGCTGCGGCATGATCTTCAAAGCCTCTTCGGGGGAAATGACCTCCACGTCCATGCCAATGGCCTTGGCACGGCTGACGCTACGCTGCAGCTCCTTGAATTGATCCGGCGTACTGGCCACCCGCAAGCTGCCGACATGATCAAAGAGGCCCAGACTGCTGTAAAGCTCAATGCTGTATTTGCGGAACTGCATGAGGGTCTGGGAGGTGGCAAACTGCGTGACGAGGCCGGCGGCGTGCGAGGATTCGCCGCTGGCGATCTCGCCCTTTTCAAAGAGGATAACGTCCGTCCAGCCGAGCTTTGCCAGATGATAGGCAACCTGCGCCCCCACGATGCCCCCACCGACTATGACAACCTGCGCCTGATCTTTCATGTCTGCAATTCGCCTTTCCTTCCGGGATTGCCCACAAGGGGTGGGGCCGGCCGCAAGCCCGCCGCCAGGTCGCGGCCGCTTCTAGCCCTGGACTTGCACCAGCCAATCTTCGAAATCCATGGAGTCCATCTTCTGAACCGCGCGCCCCCAACGCTCGACTGCCCATCCCCAGAAGTCGTAGTCAATGTTTGAGATTCGCGCCTGAATAGCCGCCCAAAGACCCCAGCCGACATCAGACATGATCATATAGAGCTTCATGCGAGCCAGCATGGCGTCAGAGGGGGTGCCAAAGTAGCCGGCGCACACCTGCCGCTGACGGGCCTCATCGTACTGGAGCTCCTGGCAGGTGTTGCCAAGTTCAAAGCATGGATCGTTGTTGCCGCTGTACTCATAGTCGATCAAGCGCAACTCCCCCGAGACGTCCATGTAGTTTTCGGCCAACAAATCGTTGTGGCAGGGGACGGTTGCCAAGGGGTGGGCGCTAATTGCGTGCTCGATGCGCTTCACCGCCGGCATGCGTTCCGGGTAGCCCTCAGGCATGGGGATGCCACGTTCCCTGCACACGCCGAGGTAGTACTCCGTGAGACGAAACATGTCGAAATCATGCAGGAATCTTTTTCCTGCGTGGAGGCGCTTGATGGCGGCAGCAATGCGCCCCGGCATTTCGGGCCGGCCCAGCTGGGCGTTTGACATCGTGTCGCCCTTCAGGAACTCAAGCACCATGACGTCGAATTCCGGAAGATGATAGAGAATTCTGGGACCCACGCCGCTGTCGGCGGCAGCCTGGGCATTGAAGTGCTCGTTGCGTCGATCGACAGCCAGCAACTCCGTACTCTCGCCCGGGATGCGAACAAAGTACGGCGCGCCGTCAACGGTGACCTTGAAGTTGGTGTTGGTGAGTCCGCCCGACAGGCGCTCCATCTCGATCTGCCGGCCCTGCCAATCTTGGAGACCGGCTACTACTTGCTCAATGGTGGGCATGGTGGCCCCGCGTGACGGCCGCAGCGCCCTGGACTGGCCCGCACCACGACCTCCAAGCGGCGGACGTCCAGGAGGTTGAGCGGTGGTCAGGAACATGCGAGCTCCTGACCACCGCCCTAAGACCGAGGTGCGCTGCTACTCGGGGGGGATCTCCTTGAAGGCATATTCGACGTTGATGCCGCGCGCCTTCTGCGCGTTCTTAGCGAGCACATACCAGATGGCGGAAATCACGATGATCCCAAAGGCAAGGATCTGCGCCCAGAGATTGGTCGGAAATGCCTCGAAGTTCCAGGTGCCGAGCACGCCCAGTTGTGGGGCAAACAGGAAGGCCAAGACCATAAGGGTACCGAGGACTCCGCCCAGGATCCCGAGGACTGTGACCAACGGCGTGCCGCCCAGTTTGTACTTGGCGCCAGGCGAGGCATCATAGAGCGCCTTGGCGCGATAGGGCAGCAGAGCACCCGCGATGCAGGTGATGACAAACACGTACCCACAGCCAAAGGTCACACCGAGAGTGAGGCCCACCCACCCAGGAACGAGGTTATAGGCCAAGATGACCGGAATGCTTGCCAGGAAGTAGGCAATGTGGGCATTGACCGGCGTGTGCAGTCTCTCGTCAACCTTGCTGAACCACTCGGGCAGCAGTCGATCCAGCGACATGGCGACCATGACGCGGGTCATGCCGATGTAGCAGTTGTTGACGATCTGGAAGCCGTTGAGCAGGTAGCCGAAGCCGATGATCAGCACAATCAGGGGACTGGCCGTCAAGGCAACGGCAATGATCGGAGGCCACAGATTGAAGCCATTGATGGTGGCCTCACCAATCAGCGACCAGTAGCCGGCGCCCGCCACGGTAAGGAACTCCGGGGGAGCCACGCGCTCCAGTCCGACCGCCAGCAGCGCCAGCAGCAG
>DATIPW010000173.1:0-10808 GCA_035471605.1 Anaerolineales bacterium
CGTCGGAAGAACCAGCAGGCGGTTCGGTGCTCCAGCCCTGACGCGAGTTGACAGCAGGCCTACCATATCGCGGGCATCGGCGGCAAGAGGGGCAAAAGCATACTCGCCCCGAGGCCCTTGCACCGTGTAGGTGAACTCGAAAGTCTTCCCCCTTTCCAAGAAGATCAGATGTCGGGGGCTTCCCTGCACCAATTCCAGGCCGGCTGGCAGCGCATCGTCGAGCGCGAGATCAACCACGCTGTCTCCGCGATTGACAATGGAAAGTTGGACCACCACCGGAGTCCGGGGAGGAACTCGCTCAGCGGATAGGCTGCGTTGAACTTCCAGCCGGACCTCATTCGGAGCCGTCGCGAGGCAGTAGCCCCAATACACCACAATGGGGATCGTCAGGGCCAGCTCCGCGCCGCGCAGCGTGGCGAGACCCGCCACCAGCACGACAAAGGCAAGAGAACCCAGCAACCATACACGGGACATGCGCAATGTTAGGCGAGTAGTGACTCGATTCGCCGTTGCCGAAATCATCGGCTGTGCCAGTCAGGAAAGTACGGGGACCGCCGTCTTTTCCAGGACGTCCCGAATCACCTCAAGCCCCACTGACTGGGACATCCAGTATTCGGGCTGAAGGATGAGCCGGTGACTCAGGACGGGAGTGGCGTAGCGCTTGACGTCGTCGGGGACGACGTACTTTCTGCCCTCCAACGCGGCTTGGGCACGGCCCAACTTGAGAAATGCGAGGCCGGCCCGGGGCGAGGCACCCACCGCCACGCGGCGATCGCGGCGGGTGGCCTGGACCAGTTCCGCAATGTACCGTTCAAGGTCAGCATCCACGTGGACTGACTCTACTTCGAGGCGCATGTCGGCCAGATCTTGCGGCCGGACTACAGCTGAGAGAATCAGGTCATCTTGTGTGCGCTGCCGCCGGCGATGCAGAATTTCCCTCTCCTCCTGCAGGCTGGGATAGCCGACCTGCAACTTCACCATGAAACGATCGAGTTGGGCCTCGGGAAGTGGGAAGGTCCCTTCATACTCGATGGGATTCTGAGTAGCGAGCACTAGAAATGGATTTGGCAGGGGGAGACTCTGACCTTCCAGCGTCACCTGTCCCTCCTGCATGGCCTCCAGAAGCGCTGACTGCGTCTTTGGCGATGCACGATTGATTTCATCCGCGAGCAGGATATTGCCAAAGATGGGACCGGGCCTCAATTCGAAAGAGTTCTTGTCGCGGTTCAGCATGTAGCCCCCGGTAATGTCACTGGGGAGCAGGTCCGGCGTGAACTGGATACGCCGGAACCCGAGCCCCAACGCCGTGGCAAAACTGCGGGCGATCAACGTCTTCCCCAAACCCGGGTAGTCTTCAAACAGGACATGGCCACCACACAGGGCGGCGGCCATGAGCATCTCCAAGAGAGTGCGCTTGCCCACCACGGCGCGCTCCACCTCGTCAATAATCTTCCGGGCAGGTTCAGCGATGCTCTGCAATGGCTGCGCCTTCAGGGAGGCATTGTGCTTCAAGGTAGGCGAGGACATCACCGGGATCGATATCCAGGGCGGTCCTGGTACGGCGGCTAAAGGAATGCGGCCGACTGGAGAACTCGACGAAAGAGTGATCGACGCCTGCCGCAAGATACTCGCTCACGGGCGAAGACGGCGGGCCAGCCGCGTCACCCGCCGAGATTTCCGCTAGCCTGCGCGCAGCCACGCCCAAGCGATGGGCAAGCTGCCATCTGAAGTAGTGACCGGATCTGGCATTCAGCACGCCTATGGAAGCTTCTTCGACCGGCCCCGTGGTCCCACGGGCCCTGGGTGCGCTCCGGGACGGTCGCTTGAGGCGAGGGACAAGCTGCCATGCCATGACGAGGGTCAGGGCGGACACCAGGACCGCCCATTGCACCAACTGTGCCACACCCGCCAAGAGCGCGCGCAGCCTCCACAGCAGGTAGGCCAGAGGCAGCACAACCACATCCCTCACCGCATCCCGCGTGGCCAGCGCCACACCGACGGAGAGCAGGATCAGCGTGAGGAGTAGCCAAGGGCGTTGAATCTTCACGCCGGCCCCCTGCACGCGTGCAAAATGCTCTCCAAGCATGCCGCGGCACGCCTGCGTGCGCCTGGCTCGGCGGGCTCTCCTCCATAGCGGACAGACTCAAACAGGTAGGTCAACTCTTCAATTGCAGAAGTTGGAAGCCCCGTTCGGGCAAGCCGGGCCGCGAAATCGCGAGGAGTGGCGGAGGGGTGACGCTGCAAACCTTTTGAAACTCGCACGGCTTCGTTCATCCGGGCGTAGGCCTGGATTACTACATCGCCCCAATCACGCCCTGCCTTCAGCTCCTCCAGAGATCCCCGCGCAATCTCCGAGACCACGGAGAGAGAATACGCCCGACGAATTCGATACCGCCGCCAGGCTCTATACGAGATCAACACAACTAGCCCCACGAGCCAAAAAAGAATCAGGCTGATGATGAAGCCCCACCAAGGATCCAGGCGAGGCGGGAAAAAGATGTCGGGCTGGCCCGTAGGCTCATTGGCCAGCATGCCCGAATGCCCAGGCTGTACGCCGTCCATCCAAGACTCGGGCCATTGCAGGAGGCGATAACGCAATGCGAGCAGAATGGCCGCCAGCCCCAACACCACCCGCGTCACCTGGCGAATCAACCTTCGCCGCCATTCTGGAGGCAGGAGGAGAACAAGAAGCAGAAGGTTGACTACAAACAGCAGCCAGATGAACAGGATATCTGGGACGGGAATGTCTGGGCGCATGCCAAGTCCCGGCAAGAGAGTCGGCCCGGTTGCACTGGGTGCACGAGCAAAGGATTTCGCCGGTTCAAAGCTTAGGTGATCCAAGCTGGGGGCAAGGAGCACCGTGGTGACTAGCACTATGGCGCAGACGCCCAGCGCCCACCGCCTCTGCTTCATTCATTGAAATTCTACCACCCGGTGCTCCCGGCCAACATGCTATACTGCATCGCGAATGCACAATTGCATTGAGTCTATGCACCCACGGGCTCGCGAAGGCATCCGGCTTTTCAATCAAGGGCGGTTTTTCGAGGCTCATGAGGAGTTGGAGGCCGCATGGCGCGAGGAGTCTGGAAAGATTAGAGAGCTCTACCAAGGAATACTCGAGGCGGGTGTCACGCTGTTTCATTTGGGCAGGGGAAATCTGACAGGAGCGCTAAAGGTCTACGACCGCAGCATGGGATGGCTGAAAGACTGGCCCGAGGTGTGCGGCGGCGCCCATATTGGACGGTTGCGACGTGATCTTCAATCAGCTGTGGAGGAGGCCAGCCGGCTGGGTGCGGACCGGCTGGCGGAAATCAATCCCAGCCTACTGAAGCCGATCCTCGTGTTCGAAGAGACAAAAGGCTGGGACAATGCGGGGAATTGAGACTGGGCCGGCTCGCACACGGAACGGGAGGTATGGCCGCCGACTTCGCTGACAAGATCGTTCTGGTGACGGGCTCGGGGAGAGGAATCGGGAGAGCGATCGCGCTTCATTTTGCCCGGCTCGGGGCCGACGTGGTTGTGAACTTCTTTCGCAATCGGGAGCCGGCTGAGGCCACCGCTCGGGAGGCCAGGGCGTTCGGCGGCCGCGTAATGCTCGTCAAGGCCAATCTTGGGGATCTGCGGGATCTTGGCAGGCTGTTTGATGAAGTGCGCGCCGAATGGGGGGGCTTGGACATCCTGATCCACAGCGCCGCATCAGGATTCAATCGCCCTGCCCTGCAGCAGAGACCCAAAGGGTGGGACTGGACCATGAACATCAATGCTCGGGCATTGTTGTTCGCGGCGCAGCATGCCGCTCCCATGATGGAGGCCCGCGGGGGAGGTTCCATCGTCAGCCTGACAAGCACCGGCTCCGCCCGCGTGCTGCCGGACTACATTGCCGTGGGAGCGAGCAAGGCTGCCCTGGAGTCGCTTACGCGCTACCTCGCCGTTGAGTTGATACCCAAAAGTATCAACGTTAATGCGGTTTCTCCGGGAGTGGTCGAGACCGACGCTCTGCGACACTTCGGCTCGTCAGGAAGCCAGGCGGACATCCTGCGGCGGTTCGTGCGTCAGGTGCCGGCAAGGCGGCTGGTGACGCCCGAGGATGTGGCAGGGGTGGTGGCATTTCTTTGCTCTCCTTCAGCGCGGATGATCGTTGGCCAGACGATTCACGTCGATGGAGGATTCTCGCTGACAGTAGCGGGCCCGGAGCCCGGGTCTCACCGGTCACGGGGACAGGGTGGCTTGGGGTAGGGGAGTATACGTGGCAAGCGGAGTGAATTTCAACAACGGATAGAGGGTAGGCGTCTTCTCGGGAGCGGGCGTTGGCACAAAGGGGAGCCAGCCGCTGTACGCGAAATAGGCCTCAAGCAGGGAGGTGCGCTCATTGAGCGTCATGGGTCGAGGCCGCGCATAGTCTTCCAGCATGGCTGTCAGCAATTCGGTACTGACGTAGCGGCCATCATAGATGACGTGGCGATCCAGAAACTCGTAGCGTGCAGCGGGCTGCAAGGGGAGACCGGGGCCCGGGGGCTGGTTTGCCATCTGACCAAAGAACAGGTTTCCCAAACCATAGTGGATGAAGGCGCCACCACGGAACTCCATCTGGAGTGGCACATGCGATTGACTGCCGCTTACGATGATGGCGCCGGCGTCTGCCACCCTGCGGAAATCCACAGATTGCCACGGCATGACCTGCGGCGAATAGCCTTCTTTGTATTGCATGGTCACAATTGGCAGATAGCCCTGCTGCAACAACTCCTCAAGCTGACTCGCCAAAAGCCGCCAATCGCACGGGTTTGCACCCGGCATAGTTTTGGTCGCGAGCGGTTGGGGGGGCTCGGCAAGATTGCACCCAACAAAGGCGATCCGATTCCCGTGATCTTCCCTGAGCAGAGGCTGTTGGGCCTCCGACAAGTTGGCGCCGCCACCGTAGTACGCGATTCCGTGCTGGCGGTATAGATCAAGCGTGAAAAGCATGGAGGCAACGCCGTTGTCGAGGATGTGGTTGCCGGTGAGTTCGACGATGTCGACCCCGACCTCATCAAACAGCCCTATGTACTTGGGGCTGCTGCAAAAGAAACGGGGTTTGAGTGGATTGGGCGGCGGACACGTTGGATCGAAAGAAGTCTCATGGCTGACGTGGAAGATGTCGGCCTGGCGGAGCCAGTCGCCAATATCACGGGCCGGGTATGTAATTCCTTTCTTTTCCATTTGGTAGGCGATCTCACGCACCAGGGCGCTCGTTCCGGACATCAGCACGGTCGTGAGCTTTGCCCCGTCACGATTCGTGACGGGCAGTCCAACGGACAGGCTTTCTAAGGTATCCCCCAAGAATGCGAACTTTGCCCGCAGAGGGTATGTCTCGAGGGCGAAGTCCCTGCGGATGGGAGAGTTGCCGTCGATGGCCAACACCTTCCAACGCGGTTCCAGCATTTCGAAGGGAATGATCGCCCACGATGGGGTGTCGCGCCAGGCTGCATCCAGCAGCTCGGAGGAGTCGGCAACGTGCACCTCCAAAGCCGGCTGACCCCAGAGCTCGCCAAAGAGTTCTAGAGTGCTGCTGGTCATCCACATCGGCCAAGCGGCATGTGGCAAGATGGATTTCCCATCCCAGACAGCGCGAAGCTCTTCGTTCGTGACTCCATCGAGTACGGTCGGGAATGGGGCAACCAACACGTAGATCCAATCACTGCCGCTGGCCGTTCCGTGGGTATCCAGCGTCAATTCAAGGTTCGCGTCGACCCGACCGGATGCCATCTGAACTCGGGGGATCTCAACCATCTCCCGCAGAGTATCGGGGACAGCGGGTGATATCCAGAGCCGAGTTGTACCGCTTTGGGAAGGCGCGGCGACTGCTGTTGAAGTCTCTGGGGCAGGCAGCGCCGGTGGCGATGGCCCACATGCAGCACCAAGCAGGACGAACGACAGACCCAAGATCTGCGTCCGAAGCCAGTAGCAACGAGGCAATCTGCAGGCAGCGTGCAGATGGGCGGCAATCGACTGGATCGATGTGCCATAGCCCCATCGGGTCTCAAGGAGCCTTGAATTCATAACGCGCCACGCTGTAGCTCTGGACGGCTGCGTCATCCAACGCTACGCCCAAACCAGGAGCGGAGGGCACTTCGATGGTACTGTCAGATCTCAAGACGAACCTCTCGTGCGTGATGTCCTGTTGATAGTAGCGACTGGAAGCCGAGATATCGCCGGGAAGCGTGAAACCAGGCAGCGAGGCCAGGGCGAGATTGGATGCCCGTCCCACACCAGTCTCCAGCATGCCGCCGCACCAGACGGGGACACCCTTGGCCCGACACCAATCGTGTACCGCCACTGCCTGGCTGAGGCCGCCGAGGCGCGCCGCCTTGATGTTGATGATGCGACAGGCCTGCATCTCCAGCGCGTAGCGAGCATGCCGTGGCGAGAGGATGCTCTCATCAAGACAGATGGCGGTTTGGAATTGCGCCTGGAGCAGCCGATGATCCCAGATGTCGTCCTCAAACAGAGGCTGCTCGACGAGCAGCAGGTGCAGGTCGTCCAGAGGTCTGAGCCTTTGAGCAGACTCAAGTGTGTAGGAGGAGTTGGCGTCCACTTGGAGCGGGAGCTGCGGAAACGCTCTCCGGACGGCCACGGTATCGCCAATATCGCGTCCGGGCTTGATCTTGATTTTTACGCGACCGTAGCCCTGCTCCACGTACTTGCGGACAACTTCTACCAGGGTGGCAGGGGATGTCTGCAACCCGACTGACACACCAACCGGAACCTGGAGCGCGTTGCCTCCAAGCATTTCGCGCAGCGGCCTGCCCTCGGCCTTCCCGAACAGATCCCACAAGGCCATCTCGAAGCCAGCCTTAGCCAAAGGGTGGCCCCGGATATGGCCAACCATCTTGCGATAATCACCAATTGTTCGGATTTCGGTGTTTCCAACAATAGGTAGGATGAAGTCACGCAGGATATGCCAGGCGGTTCCCGCCGTTTCGTAGCTGTAGCCTGGATCACGCGAAGCGACGCACTCACCCAGTGCGCTCAGCCCTTCCGCCTTGAGAATGATAAGAATGCAATCCCGATCTGTCTCGCGGCCAAAGGAGGTCTCAAAGGGCGCGACAAGCGGCATGCGCAGATGGTGCAGAGCGATTCGTTCGAGCTTCACGGTTGCATCACGGGGCAGAGCAGGCAAACTCCTGCTGCGCCGCCCGCACCACGGAGCGATCTGCGTCGGGCAGTTGGCCCATCCGAGTCCAGGTGCTGCAGAGCACAGGTTCCATCTCACTGATTATGCCCTGGGCTTCGAGGCTGAGATCGAGCGCACCGTGCCAGTCCCCCAGGCGGGCATGTGCTTCAATGAATGGAAGCAACTCTGCCCCGAATCCAGGAGAGTACCCAAGGGAACGAGCCTGGCGCTCCAGCTTGATCACGGTTTCCCAGTCCATGAATTGCCGGGCCAGGTCCGCCTTCTGAAAATAGTAGCACCAACTCTGTGTGGGCTCTCGCCCAAACACGCGGGGATCGGGCTGCGAAGTGTGATCCCGCGTAATGCGGGACACATTTGAAATCCGCACCAATTGCTCCTGGTTGTTCCCATAAAACGGCTGGTCCGCATATGGTTCGTCCAGCACTTGGAGGCACCGGCTGGCGCCCTGATGGATGATCGAGATGGCCTCCGAAGTACTTCCCCTGAAAAGAAGATTGCGTTCTCGGTACGAAATGGTCCTTTCCGGCTCCAGATCGAAGTTCAGAAAGCGATCGTTTGTGAAGAACCAGTAGGGCGCAAGGCCGTCCTCCACCTTGCCATCGAACAGCACATTCATCGCGAAGCTGGCATCGTACCCCGGAACAGACTGAGCCGGCTGTTCGAATGTAATGATGGCGGTGCCAGGCATCAGAGCCGGCACGCGCCAATGGAGTTGCCAGTAGTACTGATTTTGTATTCCCCAGTCGAGGCGATAGCGATTGACCACAAGGATCTGGGTTGTAATGGAGAGCGCCAGCAGCACAGCCAGAACGACTCTTTGCATTCTTGCGCGGACGACGCTGGCAACCAGCCAGGTGACCAGCAGGCAGGCTCCGAGCATCGGGGCCAGGGCAAAACGATCGTCCCAGCGCCCCTGCTGACTGAGCTGTTTGCTGGTGAGCCAAATCGGCAGTGCACCGCACAGGAAAGTCAAGAGGCCAATCCAGGCCATGGACCGAGGAAAAGCTGAATGGCCCTTCGAAGTGTCGCGGCGGACCTCATGGAAGTACGCAAAGACAATCGCGAGCAACGTGCCGAGTCCGAAGGCAAACCAGGAAATCTTGCCTTGAAATGTCCAAGCGTCGGGATCACCGAGCACCGCGAGCCAAACTTGCAGCGTGGAGTAGACCAGGTCGAGGAAAGCACGCGTCAGGACAGACAAGGTGCCGGATACTACCGATAGGTCGAAATCTCGCAGTAGCTTAAAATCGCCGGCGTAGTTGGCAACCGGTATGGTAGAGGGGAAGAAGATCAGCCTCCACCACAAGTAACAGATCAGGATCAAGAGGTACGGAACCGAAAGCAGGAAGACCTTTCTAAATACCGCCTGCCACTTTGTGCGATCGCGCCGCGAGACGAGCAGCCAAAGCAGCAGCGGCCGGACCAGCTCGAGTCCTACGAAGTATTCGATGGTCCACATCTGGAGAAACGCGGCGGTCCACGATGCTGCGGCGTAGAACCAGGCCCAGCGGCGCTGCTTGGTGCTGAGAACCATCAAGTAGATGGAGGCCGCGAGCAGGAAGAATGCCGTGAAATGCCGGTTGTAGGCGCCCGAGATCGATTGCTGAAGATACCCCGGATAGACCAGCAGCAACACGCCGACCCAGCGTAGGTAGGCCCGTTGCCGCGGCCAGACCTCACTCAGCGCGGCATACAGTAGCAAGATAGCTGCCACTCTTAGCAGAAGCGTGACGGTGTGCCAGGCAACTGGCTGCAATCCGAAGATTGAATGCATCACCTGGTACGGCCAGGCAAACGGGCGGTCAAAGGCAAAGTAGTCTGCGAAGAGCTGCTGATCCCCCGCGTTCAAGAGGAAGACCACCTCCCAATCGTCCCAGTAGTAGCCGAGCTGCGGGAGGGCATACAGGTAGGTCAGTATGCCAATCAGGACCAGGAGGGCTGGGTAGAACAGAGACCACGCGGCCACTCCCTTGATGAATCGCAGTGCGGAACTCCAGCTTCGTACCTTGCCCCGGAGCGTCATTACAGCCCATCCTGTCGCGAGGAGACCGGCGCGCCGGCTAGATCAGGGTGCACTTGAAAGACCTTGGGTGTCATCGGGCCGAAGCTCCCGTAGTGCCTGGCCCAGATCGACGGCTGCAGAATGTATCTGAGGGGCTGGCACGCCACAGTAGGGGCAGATGTTCCAGGGAAGTTCCATCAGCCGGCTGCAGTTATGGCATGATTTCTTCAACTTGGTTTGGCAGTCGGGACAGACCAGCCAATCTGCCCTGACTCGATGTCCGCACCCAGGGCACTGGGGAAGTTCCTCCAAAGCATGGAGTAGATATTCCTCCTTCAACGCGTGCTGGTACTCCTCGTCCTCCGTGCGTGACGGCCGCAGGAGCAGGTAGATGATTACCCCTGGAAGGTTTAGCGCCACAACCAGCAACGCGGCAGCAATTCGGGCCAACGGATGGCCCGAGCGCCGGCGCATGTCACGGTATGCCCAGATCACCAAGGAGATCCACAGGGCAACCAGGAAGGCGCCCCCAAATCCTATGGCAATAGGCACCAAGTCGCCTAGCAAGGAGGGATCCGCCCCCATCGCGTCTCCTATCCGCCTGCAGAGGTTCCAGCAATTCCGCCTTCGGTGAGGCGGCGGAGATCTGCCAGGGCAGCTTCAATCTCCTCGGCGGTGACACGACGATCCTGGTCTCGGTGACTCAGTTCTCCTGCAGCGGCCTTCTGCACGGCCAGATCGCGAATAGAGGCATTGCCGGCGATCGCGGCCTTCACCAGCGCCGCTCCCTGCGAATAGCCGATAAGCGGGTTGAGAGCCGTGACAACAATGGCATTTCGCGCCAACCAGCCCTCAGCCTTTTCCCGGTTCGCAGACAAGCCCTTCACGGCGCGCTCCGTGAAGGCATTGATGGAGCCGATGAGAATCTGCATCATTTCGAACAAGTTGTGGGCGATCACCGGCATCATCACATTCAGTTCCAGCTGGCCAGCCTGCGCGGCAAAGGCGATGGTAGCATCACAGCCAACAATGTGGAACATGGCCTGGTCCAGCATCTCAGCCATAACCGGATTTACCTTGCCGGGCATGATGCTCGAACCGGGCTGGACCGCGGGAAGGCGAATCTCATCCAAGCCTGTGGAGGGCCCGGAGGCAAGCAGGCGGAAGTCGTTGGCAATGCGGATGAGGGTCAAAGCCAGGGTACGCATGGCCCCCGAAAACTCACAAACGTCCGCAAGGGATTGCATGGACTCAAAGAGGTTTCCAGACCCGCTCAGCTCCATTCCGCTGAGCTTTGAAAGACGGGCGACCATC
Organism: Anaerolineales bacterium; assembly: GCA_035471605.1. Classification (GTDB taxonomy): domain Bacteria; phylum Chloroflexota; class Anaerolineae; order Anaerolineales; family Villigracilaceae; genus Fen-1038. The sequence continues at coordinate 10,488 of DATIPW010000173.1, forward strand.
CGCCGGTGATATTCCGGATGGGCGTTCAATCCGGAGCCGACGGCGGTGCCGCCGATACCCAGGAACCGCATACCGGCCGCCGAACGCACGATGCGCTCGGCCTCGTGCTCCACGGCCCGCGCGTATGCACCGAACTCCTGGCCGAGGCGGATCGGCACCGCGTCCTGCAGGTGGGTGCGCCCGGATTTCACAATGCCATCAAATTCGCCCGCCTTGGTCTCAAGGGCGGACTGCAGAGAGCGAATGGAGGTCACCAGCTCCTCAAGTCGCCAAAGCGCTCCCAGCCGGATAGCCGTGGGAATGACGTCGTTGGTGGACTGC
>DATIPW010000174.1:0-2991 GCA_035471605.1 Anaerolineales bacterium
GCAGCGCGAGCAGTGGACCGGATTGAATCACCTGGCGGTCTTCGGCCGGCTGAGCGCCCTGGCCGACCACTGGCGCCCGCTGTACCTGGTGATCGATGCCACGGGTGTGGGGGAGGGGCTGTGGGCCATGCTGGACAAGCGCTACCCGCGGCGCGTGCTGCCGGTGAAGTTCAGCGCGCAGAAGAAGAGCGAGATCGGCTACCGCTACCTGGCAATGATCGAGACGGGCCGGCTGAGGGACTGCGCCCACGACAACGGGGTGGGCGGCGAGGCCTGCGTGACGCGCGCCATGGTCGACAAGCAGTACGCGGCGTGTCTCTCCGAGGTGCTGCCGGGGCCGCAGCGCACGATGCGCTGGGGCGTCCCCGAGGGCACGCGGGATGAGGACGGGGCGCTGATCCACGACGACCTGCTGATGGCGGATGCGCTGCTGGCGGAGGCCGACCTGCTGGATTGGAGCCTGCGCGGCGAGACGCTGATCATCCCCGGCCGCGATCCGCTGGAGGAGATGAGCCGTTTTGGCGAGCCCAGCTGAGCGCGCGGCAGAAATCCCACAAGGGTGCGCCGTTGTTGGGCTAGCGTTGCCTGTGAAGCAGCCGCGCCGAACCGAGCCGCGGCCGTATTCTGGTAGACTTTTATTCTTGCAACGCGGTGCTGCATCCGGCCAAAGCGTGTGCCCGACCAGCGGCAGCGTCTTGCTGAGGAGCCAGGTATGGATCGAAAGGCAATCGGTGTTGGGATTGGGGCGGTGGTGCTCCTGGGAATTGTGAGCGCGGTGCTGTTTGTGACGCGCAGCCCCAGCCTGTTGGGTGCGGTCATAGAGCCACCCTGGCCTGCCCCCGAGCTCAGCCTGACGGACCACAACGGGAAGCCGTTTTCGATGAGCGCAGAGCGCGGCAAGGTGGTCCTGCTGTACTTCGGCTACATCAATTGTCCCGACGAATGCCCGCTGACGATGGCCCACCTCAAGGTGGCGCTGGACAGCCTCGGTCCGCGCGCGGCGGACGTGCAGGTGGTCATGGTCAGCACGGATCCGGTGCGCGATACCCCCCAGGCGCTGAAGGGCTTCATGGGGAAATTCGACCCCTCATTCCTGGGGCTGACCGGCACGGCTGAGCAACTGCAGAAGGCCTGGAGGGACTACGGGGTCACGGTGGAGCATGGCGGCGAGACTCACAGCCCCTACCTGTTCGTCGTGGACCCCGGCGGAGATATCCGCGAGACCTTCCTGCCGGATTCCGAGCCATCAGACATCGCGTCTGACGTCCGCGTGCTGCTGAGCCAGAAGTAGCGACCTGTGGTCCGCAAGCCGGCCGGTGGATGTGGCCGGTTTCAGTGGCCGCAGGTGCAGTCCAGGCCCTCTTCACAGACGTGAGCTTGGGGCGCGCAGGTATGCCCCTTGCTGCCCAGGCAGATCTCAATCTCGCCGCAAGTGCACGCCATGCCGGCGCGCACCAGGTCGCGCAAGGCGGTAGCCCGGGCCAGGAGCTCATCGATCTCCGGAAGCTTCTTCTCAGCCAGCTTCTTCCAGCGCTGCGAGGGGGCGGTGCCGCTCGGAAAGCCATTGAGCAGCATGGCGATCTCCGCGATCGTGAAGCCCACATCCCGCGCCGCCTTGATCACCTGCAGCCGGTTGAGGGCATGGGCATCGTACCGGCGCCAACCGCTGGCACGCGGCGGAGGGGGCATCAAGCCGATGCTCTCATAGTAGCGAATGGCCGAACTCTGAAGTCCCACCTGGCGGGCCAGCTCACCGATATTCAGCGCGACCATGGGCCACCTTCCTTCGGGCCAAACTCACCCTTGACTTAAAGCGCACTTGAAATTGTACACTGGCGGCCAAATTCGGACAAGAAGCGTCCGGAAAGCCAGGTCAAGACAGCGCCCGGGCAAGGGTGAGCCTGCTTTGTGGTCAGACGCACAATCAGGCGGGCGCTTGCTCCTCCCCGGCAATCTCGGAGGTGGTCCATGGCAGAGGAAAGCAACATCCAGGTGGTGCGAAAGCTCTTCGAGGCTTTCAATGAGCGCAGATTCGATGATCTAGAAGGAACCGTGTTCAGCCCGGCCCTGGTCTGGCGGCACCACGGCAAGGAATCGGATCTGGCGCACTGGATTCGAGATGCCCGGAGCTGCGTGGTTTCCTTCCCCGACGCCGAGCTGGTCATCGAATCAGAGCAGCCAGCCGGCGACCGGGTCACGGTCACCTTTCGCTTTCGCGGCACGCACCTTGGCCCGTTTGCGGGTGCGGCACCCTCCGGCCAAGCGTTCAATATTGCCGGCACTTCCACATTTCGGATCCTGGACGGACTGATCGTGGAGGACGACGAGCATCTGGATGAAGAAGCGCTGGTCAGGCAGCTGGCCCTGGCCTGACACATGGCACCGGCGTTGCAGGTCCGTAGATTGTCGCCCCGTCAAAAAGAAAGGAGTTAGCAGATGTCAGTCGCATCCAACAAGGAAGCCATTCGGCGCCTGATGGAAGAGGGCGTGAACGCGGGCAATGAGAAGGTGATCGACGAGCTGGTGGCGTCCAACTTCACGACGCGCGAGGAGGGTGAGCTGCGACCCGTGGGCCTGCAGGGCTTCAAGCAGCTGGCCGCCGACTTCCGAACCGCCTTCCCCGACGGCAGGTTTGTGATCGAGGACCTGGTGGCGGAGGGGGAGACGGTGGTGTACTGGGGGTACTTCACCGGTACTCACCAGGGGCCGTTGGAGGGAATTCCTCCCACGGGCAAGCCGGTCAAGGTCAAGGATGTCGATCTCTTCCGCTTCGAGAATGGCAAGATCGTGGAAACCTGGACACACTTTGACCAGCCCGGCATGATGATGCAGCTGGGTGTGCTGGGCGGCCCCGAGGAGGAGCGCTAGCAGCTCCCTCGCGGCGCGCGCCCGCGTCAAACGCCAAGTCCGATCCCGTTGGCCATCGTGCAGAAAGGATGCAGAGCATGATCACATACAGTGGAGAAGTCTCGATCAAGGCGCCGCCGGAGA
>DATIPW010000175.1:0-1662 GCA_035471605.1 Anaerolineales bacterium
CTCCCGCTGTTTCTCCGATGGGAAATGCGGTCCCCGTTTCGTCGATGGGAATCGGCTCTCAAAGCGCTCAATCACTTCGAGTGCTTCAGCCTCCTCGCCGGCCCGAATGAGCAGCTGCACGAGCCGAAGATAGGCGGGAACAAGGAGCAACAGGTGCCTGACCTCTCTCGCTTCTTCTACGACATAGCGATACCCCTGAATCGCAATGTCTTGGTTGATCTTTTCATAGGCGAGTGCCTCGATCATCTGGATTCCCAATCGATCCGTATCGGCACTGATGCACCGTTCCCATTGCCCGTTCACCAAGGCCCGTACTTCTTCCGCTGAGAGTTGGATCCCCCCATTCTTGATATTCCGACGAAGATTCTCCAACACACCCCTGGCTTCGAGCCACGCCCCGTACAGTCCAATCAGCACTCCGACACAGGGAATCGGTCGTTGGCATTTCCCATCAAGAGGTGAAAAGTTTTTCTTCGCAACTTGGGACGGTGAATACACTCCCCCATTCGCAGCGGCACAGACTTCACAGATGTGGTCGTCATCAGGAGTGACATAGAGATACATTCGAATACCGGAGCGGTCGAAGATATCGACGGCGAGGATACGACCAGCCATGATCTGCATCTGGTAGTACTGCCACAGGACCAGCAAGCCGAGAATGGCCACTACTCAGCAGGCAGAAATATAGGCAACACTTGGGTGCCTGAAGAACGAGCGAATGAGTGCGGGGCAGTGCGCCATCTCGGTGAGTTGCGCGGTAATGCGATCGGCCAGACGCTCGCCCTTCTGCAAGGGTCGGCGTGCGTTGCCGGTGCGCTTCGCATGACTCCAGACCAACTCATCGGGGTTGAGGTCTGGGGCGTAGCCGGGTAGGTAATGCACAGTCAGCTTGCCGTCGAGCCCTGCGACGTATTCCTTGACCGCGCGTGCCTTGTGGGCTGGCAGTCCATCAAGGATGAGATGCAAGGGCTTGCGTCGTCCGCGCATCATCCGGCGCAGCAAGTCCACGAACAGCGGGCCGGTCAAGGCCCCCGCATAGGTGGCGAACCAGAAGGCGCCTGTGGAACTCACGGCCGAGGCGGCGCTGATCCCTTGGCGTTGGCCGGGCACGTGAACCACCGGCGTGTGTGCCCGTGCGCCCCACGTCTTGCCGTGAACCGCATCAGCGCGAAAGCCGGACTCGTCCCAGAAATAGATCTCGGCCTTGTCTCGCTTGGCTTTACGCGCAATCGCGGGATACGTCTCACGCTGCCAGCGGGCAATCGCATCGGGATCCCGCTGGTACGCCCGCTGCAGGGGCTTCTGTGGTGTCAGGCCTTGTCGCGCCAGCAAGGCGCCTATCGAGGCCAGGCTCAGGCGCACACCGAATCGCTGCACGATCAGTTCGCGCACGATCTGGCGGGTCCACAAGCCAAAATCAAACCCATATTGCCGCGGATTCTTGCCATTGATCCAGCCAAACACCTGGCGTTCCTGCCTCGCGGTCAGCGTCCGTGGGCGACCGGTCGCGGGGCGTGCCGCAAGCGCGTGGAGTCCGTGGCCACGCCCACGGACGGCCTTCAGCCAGCGATAAATCGTGCAGCGGTGAAAGCCGTAACTGGCGATCACGTCGCTCGGGCGCTCGCCCTCGCGTACGCGCTCGACGGCCATCGTGCGAATGGT
>DATIPW010000176.1:0-18047 GCA_035471605.1 Anaerolineales bacterium
AGGGTGCCGCGGTTTCCTATCACGACCCGCTTATTTCGGAGATCCACCATGAGGGTGAGGGCTGGCGGATGGGAACTGTCGGCGATGTCATGGCGGCAGTGCGCCAGGCGGATGCGGTAGTCATCGTGACGCATCACTCGACATATGACTACCCAGCCATCCTCCAGGAAGCGCAGTTTGTATTCGACACGCGAAACGCTTTGGGCAAGCTCGAGGACATATCCGGCAAGGTGGTCAGGCTCTAATGCCCGTTTGCCACGGCGGATCGCGGCCAGAACCCTGGATCTGCCTGATACTCCCATCCATTGTGCACCGATCTGAGTTGCGACCCACCGAGGCCACATGGCACACTATCTGATCACGGGGGCGGCGGGCTTTGTTGGGGCGCGGACAGCGGCTTTGCTGTCTGCAGACGGTCACACCGTCGTGGGCGTTGACAATATGAATGAGGCGTATGACGTCCGCATGAAGGAATACCGCATTGGCGTCCTGGGGCAGCTCCCCAGCTTTGAGTTCCGAAAACTCGACATCTCACGAAAGGAAGAGGTGAAGAGTCTTGCCGGGGAACGCTTTGACGCCGTCATTCATCTGGCGGCAAGGGCGGGCGTGCGCGCCAGCGTTGAGAATCCAGGCTTGTTCTATGAGACCAACGTGATGGGCACGCTGTACCTTCTCGAACTTTGCCGTCAGGGCGGAATCGGCAAGTTCGTGCTGGCTTCAACGTCGAGCATCTATGGTGCAGATCCGCCTTTTCCGACGGCGGAAACGGCGTCGAGCAGCGAGCCGCTGCAGCCCTACGCCGCTAGCAAGAAAGCCGGGGAGGTGCTCGCCCACGCCTATCACTATCTTCATGGGCTGGACGTGAGCGTCCTCCGCTATTTCACTGTGTACGGACCTGCCGGACGCCCGGATCTGGCCATGTTCCGCTTCTGTCAGTGGATCCACGAAGGCAAGCCTGTACGCGTCAATGGTACAGGTGAGCAGTCGCGAGGCTTTACCTACGTGGATGACATTGCGCGGGGCTCGATCCTAGCGATCCGACCCCTGGGGTATGAGGTGATCAACCTGGGTGGTCACGAGGTCATTACGATCAACGCACTGATCCAGCTGCTGGAGCGGGCGATCGGCAGACCGGCCATCGTTGAGCATGGCCCACCCAACATGGCGGACATGTTCTCGAACTGGGCGGATGTCTCCAAAGCCCGACGGCTCCTTGGCTGGAATCCGTCGGTGTCTCTGGAGAAGGGCGTCCAGCACCTCGTGGACTGGTACCGTACCGAACGTTCCTGGGCTCGAGACATCCTTACTCCATGAGGTTCGCTGGGACACTCTTGAAAGATGAGCTGCTAGCAAGAGTGCTGCGAACCAGTATGCACCTCTTCAGCAGCAATGCGGCCGGTTTGGCTTTGAGCGTGTTTCAGGGTATCTTGGCTGCTCGGATGCTTGGGCCAGCGGGCTATGGCCTCATCGGAATCGTGATGAGCTACGCCTCGACGATAAACGGCCTCTTGTCGTTTCGAATGGGCGAGGTGGTCGTAAGATATGGAGGGGAGTACCTCGAGAACGGAGAGCACCGCAAGGCAGCCGCGCTGATCAAAGCCTCCGCCCTTGCGGAGGCTGTTGTCTCGCTGCTGGCTTTCCTGGTTGTCGCAGCCAGCGCGGGACTTGCAACTCGTTTTGCGGCAAAGGCTACAGGCATTGAGTGGATGTTTGTGGTGTATGGAATCGGGCTGCTCTGCAATTTCAACGCAGAGACGGCTACCGGCGTGCTGCAAATCACCAACAGGATCAAGGCACGCGGCACGCTAAACTTCATCCAAGCGATATGTTCGGCCTCCATCATTCTTGCCGCATTCATCTGGAACGAACGGTCTGGTCTAGCATCCGCAACGGCGCTGGCCGCGGTGCTGCTGGCCTTTCTGGCCGGGAAAGCAATTCTGGGCGTTGGCATATTCACGGTTGCGTGGAAAGAAGCTAGTCTCGCTCTGGGAGAGCAATGGCCGTCCGCCGAGTTTTCCGCATTGCCCTCCCTGCGCGAGTTGGCAGGCTTCGCCGTCAGCTCGAATTTCAGCGCGACCGCGATCTTGGTCTTCCGCGAGAGCGAGGTGCTGTGGGTGGGCCTATTGCTCAATAGCGAGGCGGCTGGCCTCTACAAAGTCGCATATACGATCGTGGGCCTGCTCTCGGTACCGGCCGATCCTCTCATACTGAGCGCGTACCCCGAGGTCAATCGTCTTGTGGTGCAGAAGGCGTGGATGAGCCTCAAGCGCTTCTTGCGGCGAGTAACGGGCATAGCCCTGCTGTACAACGTGTTCCTTGGCCTGGTGTACGTAGTGCTCGGCCGTTGGATTCTCTCCGTATTCGGCCACCAGTACGTGGTGGCCTACCCGGCCGTGGTAGCGCTGCTGGTTGGGATGATCTACAACTACTCGCTCTTTTGGAATCGGCCATTGCTGCTCTCGTTTGGCCTGCAGACCTTTGCGTTGCGGGCAATCGTTGTCGCTGGGGTCCTGAAGGTTGCCCTGGCAATGATGCTGGTGCCCCGCTATGGGTATGTCATGGAAGCCTGGCTCCTTTCCGGGTACTATGCCCTCTCGGTCAGTCTGATCGCCTTGCGGGGAACCAGCCAGCTGAAGAGACGGGCGGTGCAATCCGAGGTAGTGTTGTCCTGAACCACCCATGCGTATCGCGGCGATTTCGAACTCCCGTATTCCGTCTCTGACGGCCAACTCGATCCAGGCCATGAAGGTGTGCGACGCCCTGGTGGAGGCTGGACACGAGGTGAGACTGATCGTACCCGCCGAAACTGAATCTGAGAGCTGGGCGGAATTGTCGCGCCGCTACGGTGTGTCCCATGAATTCGCGCTGGAGTGGATCCGATCGCGACGTGCATTCCGCCGTCTCGATTTTGTGGGCTTTGCTCGGGCGGCGGCGCGCCGCCACCATGCCGAGCTGACGTATACCTGGCTGCCGCAGACCGCGGCCTTGGAGGCCTGGTTCGGTCGCCCCGTGGTGCTTGAGATGCACGCCGACGTTGCGGGGCGCATGGGCGCATGGTGGCTTCGCCAGGTCTGGCGCTCGAAGAACTCTCGCCTGCTGGTCACCACTGGCGCGCTTCGCAGGGCTTTGGAGCGATCCACTCATATGAAATTTCCCGACGAGGATGTCCAGGTAGCCCCCAACGGGGTGGACCTTGAGCGCTATCGCAGCCTGCCTGACCCACCGCAGGCTCGGGCGGCCGCGCAACTGCCTGACGGCTTGACAATCGGCTTCACAGGTCATTTCTATGCGGGTCGTGGAATCGATCTGCTGCATGAGCTGGCGCGAAACCTGCCGGAGCGGCGCTTTCTGTGGGTCGGAGGGACAGCCGAGGCGGTGGATGACTGGCGTGAAAGGCTCGGGCGCGATGGCCAGACCAACGTTACCCTTCTGGGGTTCGTAGACAACCGCCGCCTGCCTCTGTACCAGGCTGCCTGTGACATCCTCGTGATGCCGTACGGAACCTCTGTCGCGGCCAGCAGTGGTCAGGACATTGCCGAGGTCATCAATCCGATGAAGATGTTCGAGTACATGGCGGCTGGGCGACCAATCATCACAGCCGACCTGCCCGTCATCCGTGAGATCCTTGACGAGTCTCGCGCCGTCTTTTGCCCACCCGGCGACGCCGGCGCTTGGAGCGCGGCAATTCAGCAGCTGGCGCAGGATCCACACCGACGCCAGATACTTGCCGACAACGCGCGCCAGGAGGTCGAGCGGTACACATGGCTGCGCAGGGCTCAGAAGGCTCTGGAGCGCGTCCACTCAAGATGAGGCTCCAAGGGCTCTATCGGCCGGCCACCCTACTGATGGTGGCGGGAGCGGTTTCCGCAATGATGGCTGCGATACAGCCTGGCTCCTTTTGGATCGGGTGGGCAGGTTTCACATTGCTGTTTGGCGTGGGCATGATTGCGCTGAGGGCTGCGTTGCGATGGTCGGCGGGAGGAAGGAGGCTAGCCCTAATTGCGGCCTTGGCCTTCGGTCTACGAGTGCTGGTGGGGACGTCGCTCTACGTAGTTCTCCCCATTGACGGATATGACGAGCCGGACGACAAGGCCGGACATGTGTTCACCGACGCGCACAGGCGCGATGATCAGGCATGGCAGCTGGCATCGTCGGATGCGCCGCTTCTGGCGGCGTTCGATCGGAGCTACTACACGGATCAATACGGCGGCCTGCTGGCTGCAAGTGCATTGATGTACCGCCTTCTGTCGCCGGATGCCCACCGGCCGTTGCTCATCCTGGTGCTCGCGGCGCTTGTGGCAGCCCTGGGTGTGCCGTTCTTCTATCGGGCGGCGGAGCGGTTGTGGGGCCCGACGACAAGCGCGGCTGCCACATGGCTGTATTGTGTGTATCCGGAGTCTGTGCTGACGGGGGGGGCCCAGATGCGCGAACCATTTCTCCTGACTTTCATTGCCATGGCCTTGTGGGGCTTCTCCTTGTGGTTGGAGCAGAAGCCGCGTGCAAGCGCAGTCTGGCTGGCTGTGGGTCTGGGAGGTCTGGTTCTGGTTTCCCCGGGGATCGCGTTGGCCACGCTGATTCTGCTAGGTGGCTGGCTGCGAATCCAGGGCGAGCGATCGCATTTCAAGGCTCCGATCTGGATTGGTGCTGCGCTGGTCTTCATGGCGGCGCTGGTGATCCTGGGGTGGAGCCTGCGCACGTCCGGCTCTGCCAATGGTACGCCTTTTGGAATTGTCGCCAGATGGTTCCAGGATTCAGTGAGCTGGGTGATTTATGAACTGGAGCGAGGCTCCGGGCAAGTCCAAAACGTGTTCTCCAAGATTGTGCCTGCCGCACAATTGGGTTTCGTAGTGGCCTATGGAGTGACGCAGCCTCTGCTCCCGGCTGCCTTCTTGGAGCCAACAACGCATACTTGGCGAGTCATCGGAGTCCTGCGGGCGATCGGGTGGTACGGGCTGCTGCCTCTGCTTGCGTATTCTCCTTTTGCCGTGGCGCGGCTTCCCGGGGGAACCCAGCGCCGCGTGTGGGCCTGGCTGGCCGCCTTTAGCTGGTTTTGGATCGCGCTATGCGCCGTGCGTGCCGGCGGAGACCAGTGGGACAACCCAAGGTATCGGTTGATCTTCTTCGGCATTCAGGCGCTTTTAGCCGCGCAGGCCTGGCGGTCCTGGCGTGCAGACCACGATCCTTGGCTGCCTCGTATCTTGGCGGCCGAAACTCTGTGTGTGCTGCTCTTTGGCCAATGGTACGTTGCACGGTACTTTCTCATAGGGATCCACTTCCCGGTGATGGTCGTCATGGGCCTGTGTATTGGCGGGGTCTTGCTGATCCTGTTGGGCGGAGCTGCGAAGGACCGGTGGGGAGCCCGCCGTCGCATCCCATGAAGGCCCTGATCCTCAACCCTCAAACTCAGGATACAATCGGGGCCCAGGCCGACATCGGTAGAAAGCGGCCGTGGGTCAACGAAGTCGAAGTCGAGGAGTCCCAGTGCGAACAGCTCTAATTACCGGAGTAACCGGCCAGGACGGCTCGTATCTGGCCGAACTACTGCTGGCCAAAGGATACCGGGTGGTGGGTATGGCCCGGCGGGCCAGCACGGACACCTACGAACGAATCCAACACTTGCTGGATGACCTTGTGGTAATCCAAGGTGATCTGACAGATCAGGGTTCGTTGCTCTCCATTCTCGAACGCTATGAACCATCCGAGATCTACAACCTTGCTGCCCAATCATTTGTGCCAACGTCCTGGAATCAGCCGGCGCTGACCGGCGATGTAACGGCTCTTGGCGTGACGCGGATGCTTGAAGCCATCCGGTTTGTCGATCCGAAGATACGCTTTTATCAAGCGTCCTCGAGTGAAATGTTCGGGAAGGTGGTGGAGGTTCCGCAGCGAGAAACCACACCCTTCTATCCTCGAAGTCCGTACGGCGTTGCCAAGGTGTACGGGCATTGGATCACTGTCAACTATCGGGAGTCCTTTGGGCTCTTTGCAGTTTCGGGAATTCTTTTCAACCACGAGAGCCCGCGCCGCGGCCTGGAATTTGTGACGCGGAAAATTGCGGATGGAGTTGCTCGGATCAAGCTGGGGCGGGCCAAGGAGCTTCGGCTCGGAAATCTGGAAGCCAGGCGGGACTGGGGTTTTGCCGGCGACTATGTGCAGGCGATCTGGTTGATGCTGCAACGCGAAAATGCGGACAACTTCGTGATTGGCAGCGGAGAGACGCATTCGGTGCGCGAATTTTGTGAGGTGGCTTTCAAGCACGTTGGCCTGAACTACGAAGACTACGTTGTGCAGGATCCAGCCTTCTATCGCCCGGCCGAGGTTGACCTCCTTGTATCAGATCCAGGCAGAGCCCGGGTGGAGCTCGACTGGAAGCCAAGTGTTGGATTTGAGAGCCTGGTGAGGATGATGGTGGATTCCGATCTGGCTCGGCTCCAGAAAACCTAATTGTGCCCAACTGGGAGCCGGGAACAAAAGCCGACTGAGAGAACCATGCATGCCTCGGGATAGAGCGGCACCAAAGCATCGCCGAAACCTGGTGCATATGTTTCTCGCGGTCCTCCTCGGAGCGGCCGCGGGGCTTTTTATCAGCGGATACTGGCTGGTTGACTTCTTTCCCGCGGACAGCCGGCAACTCGTTGCGCTCACTATGTCCTGCGCGGCCGGCGCGGCGGTGGCCTACTACGCCGGCGGGGCAGCACTCAGCGGACGACTGGGAGCGCTACGGGGCCGCCAGCGAGTAGCGGTGATTCTGTCGGCAACAGGCCTGGGCTGCTTCTTGTTTTTTGCCGGCACGAGCCAGTGGCAACTCAGCGGCCGCTACCTGGCGTTTCTTCTTCCCAAGCATACTTTTCGCCTGGTTGCGTCTGAAGCACCGGCGGGTACCGCCCTCGCGTGGATCAGCTCTTCACTGGGAGATATCTCCTACGGAAGCCTTCGGGCTCAAGGGTGGGTACGTCGTGGCGACCGGATGGTCTTGCAGAATCCTCAACATAACTCCATTGAATGGTCTGTGAGAACCGGAGACAACCTGACGCTGGTCTTCGAAAGCAGCCCCGCCCAGGGACAGCTGCAGATCTCTTGGGACCGCCAGCAGGATGCCATTCTTCTGGATCGTCGCAGGACCGTGTACGAGATAGCATTTTCTGTCCCGTTTGTGGCATCCCCCACCCTTGTTCAGCTGCTGGGATTGCTGAATTTCGCGTGTCTGTCGGTGGGCTTGATTCTCGCCGGCAGACGCCTGCGAACCGCCTGGCAGGAAGCCTGGCCAGGGGCAGATGTTCGGGGGAAGGCCGGCCACACGTTTGCTGTCGAAATTCTCGTACTGTTGCCTACGATGGGTTTGGCGGCGTTGCTGAGAGCATTCAATCTCGGAGGGGTGTTTCCTGCCGTTGACGAGTACTTCCACCTCATAGCTGCCAACCAGCTCTTGATGGGTGCGCCCTTGGAGTCGGTCTACCCGCGGGGCCTGTGGATCGTCACGCTTCCAGTGGCTCTGGCCCTGCGGCTTTTTGGACATGAAGTATGGGCGGCGCGCGCGGTTGGCGCTGTGTTCAATGTCCTGGCCATCGTGCCACTGTACCTCCTCGGCCGCAAGATCAGCAAGCCCGTTGCTTTTGTGGCGTGTGCCCTGTACGCCACCAGTCCGTGGATCATCACATTTGCGCGTATGGCGCGCGAATACGCCTACTATCCCTTCTACTTCTACTGGATTGTCTATGGGATGGTATCGCTGGTGCAGGCGATCCCGCGCGGATTTGTGGCGCGGGAGCAATGGAGGGAACTGACCCAGCCCAGGTTCTTGCTGCCCGCAACGCTCTTGGTCTTTCCGCCGATCTTCGCCCTCTGGATCGATTGGCTGTCGACCTTTCGAACAATCCTGATCGCGTATCTGGTGCTGGGAGCCTTCGTTGTCGCGAGGTTCGATTGGAAACAGCGCGCCAACTGGCCATATCTCGCCGTCGTGAGTTCGGTTTTGGGTCTTGGGGCCTGGTACTTCCGCGCCGAACAGGTCACCAAGTTGTTTCCCACCCCCAGGATCAATCCGGTACCTCTGGAGTACTTCTTTCCCAATCCCCAACAGCAATGGTACTTTGATCAGATCGGGCTGTTGGCGGCGCTGGCGGTGGTCTTGGCGGTTGCTGCAAGCCTCGCGCTCCGCCGGCGCAACTCCATCCCGTTGTTCTTCGTGGCACTCTGGGTGTCCTACGCCGCCGTGTTTGCCTTGATTTCAAGATCCTTCTACCACACACGGCATCTGCTCTCAACACAGCTCTGGTTTGTGGTGGTGCTGGCAGTGGGGATCTACTGGTTGTGGCAGGCGCTGCGCCTGGTTGCACCATGGCGCGGCAGAGCAGTGGGCGTGGCGACGGGATTGGGGTTGGCTTTTGCGTTTGTGAATGTCAATCAGATCTTGCTCCCCAGCCTATCGTCGAATCCAGATATGCCGATCTCGGAAGACTATCTCCACGATTTCTCCGCCGTACAAGCCTACATGCTGAACCATGTCGAGCAAGGGGACGCGCTGATCGCCACGGTGTACGGACTCTACGCGACCTGGGAGGATCAGCCGATGTTTGGCCAACAGTATAGGATCACGTCGGCCACTACACGGGAGGAGATCGGCTCGATGATGGCGCAACATGCGTCAGGGTGGATTGTGATCGATAGCATCCGCCTCGACATCTCTCCCCTTTCCGTGCGGGAGCTCGCGAACACGCCCCAAATGGAGTATATTGGAATCTTCGGCGATGAACACGTCTGGCGGTGGGGGCCGCCCGAGGAAGATTCATCCGCCACGCGCCACCTGGTTGGACTATGGATCTCTCGCTGATTGTCCCGGTTTACGACGAAGAAGAGAATCTGCCCGCCCTATTTGACGCCATCAACGAGGCGCTCAAGCCGTTGCGTCGAAGTTGGGAGGTGGTTTTTGTAGACGACGGCAGCACGGATTCGAGTCTGGACATCCTGCGGAAGATCGCGGAACGCCAACCGGAGCACGTGCGTGTAGTCGTCTTTCGCCGTAATTTCGGTCAGACGGCTGCGATTGCGGCGGGTCTCGACCACTCTCTTGGCGACATCATCGTGCTGATGGACGCGGACCTGCAAAACGATCCGGCCGACATTCGCAACCTGCTCAAGAAGCTCGACGAAGGGTACGACGTTGTAAGTGGCTGGCGCAGGCTCCGCAAAGACAATACCTTCACGCGAACCGTCCCTTCGGTTATTGCCAACGCCCTGATTTCTTTCGTCACTGGCGTCCACCTGCATGACTATGGCTGCACGTTGAAGGCATACCGGCGCAGTGCGCTTGAGGGATTCCGGCTCTACGGCGAAATGCACCGATTCATCCCCGTCTTTGCCTCATCGATTGGAGCGCGGATCACCGAGTTGCCGGTCGCACATCACCCAAGGCGGTTTGGAAAGACCAAGTACGGGCTTGATCGCACACTCAAGGTAGTTCTCGACCTGATGACCGCCAAGTTCCTGCTGAGTTACTCGCACAAGCCCATGCGGCTCTTTGGAGGTGTGGGGCTTGGATTGGGGTTTGGGGGATTTGTTCTTCTGCTTTACCTCTTCGTACGACGCTTGGCGAGCGGTGTGCCGGTGCTGGGTTCGCCGGTCTTCCAGATCGCCATCATGCTTCTGATCTTGGGATCTCAATCCCTCCTAATGGGTTTGATGGCTGAACTGCTGGCACGGACCTACCACGAGTCGCAGAAGAAACTCACCTATACCGTTCGCGAGACGATCCCTCCCCGACAGTCTCATGATCCAGTCTCTCGCAAGTAACCGGCAGCTCATTCTGCGGCTGATGGGCACGCTGCTTGCGATCGTGCTCATCGTCGTGCTGGTACACGAGGAGGCCTGGAACGAGGTGTTGGGGGCACTCCGACAGCTCTCGTGGCTCCGGTTGGCTGGGGCGCTGCTTCTGGTCATCGCGTCGCGGCTCTTCGTGGCAATGCGATGGTACGTGCTGCTTCGATCGGGGGCGGCAAGAATCCCGGTTGGGAGGGTCGTTGCGCTCACGTTTACCGGGTTGTTTTCCAATAATTTCCTGCCGACCACGATTGGCGGCGACGTCGTTCGGCTGGCCGGAGCCATGCAGCTTGGGTATGATCGAGCGGTGTGCCTGGCGTCAATAGCCGCGGACCGCCTCATCGGCATGCTCGGCATGTTATTGACGCTGCCCCTGGGATTGATCCCTACGCTGCGAAACCTTGGGCCCGAGGCCGCCCAAGCATGGACGATGGCCGGCCTGCGTCCCCGGATTGCTGGATTCCTTCGCCGCACTGTACAGACTTTCTCGATCTGGTTCAGCCATCCGTTCGCCCTTGCCGGCGCGCTGGCATGTACATGGGGTCACATGCTCTGCACTTTCTTCACGATGTATGTGCTGATCGAGGCTCTGGGCGGTCATGTCAGTCTCGGGCTGATCGCCGGCTTGTGGAGCGTGGCCTACTTCGTCACCCTGGTTCCGATATCGATAAACGGGTACGGTGTCCAGGAGTTGTCCCTTACATTCCTTTTTTCCACTATCGCGGGATTGAGCAGCGCCACCAGCCTCACGGTGGCGGTGCTGATTCGAACTCTGTATGTCGTCGCCAGCCTTGCCGGCGCAATCTACCTGCCAGGAATTCTGGCAGCAGTGGACAAACCTGAGCCAGCCGGAGCGCCCCTAGACTAGCCCCGTTGCTCGCGATTCGACGCTCCTCCAATGCAATGAAATCTGCGGCCAATATGGGCATTCTGCTTCGAACGTATTTTGCCCTGGGTGTCGCCATAAGTCTGCTGGCACTCTACCAGACCCAGGTTCAGACACAAGCGCTCCTCAAACTGCGGACGCGATACAAGTGGGCAATTCTCATGCTTGTTTTTGCGGTCAATGTCGCGGTGGGTATTTACGCGATCGCGCAGCGCGAACCGACCCGCTATTGGAAACATCTGATTTCAAGGCGAATCAAGGGTGTCGCTGGTGTGGCACTGGGTCTTTGCCTGATGCTGCTCCCCGTGCCTTTGTTTCTGTATGCGCGTGCGGATTTCTTCGGGCGCGGCCTCGAGGCGTTCTTCAGGCTGTTGTGGCTGTTCTGGTGGCTGGCTTTGATTCAGGCCTTTGGTCTGAAGCTCATCTCCGGCCTGGATTGGCCACGCGCGTTTGCGGCAGTGCTATTGTTGGATGGGGCAACCGCCAAGCTCTCTACGTTAGGGGCCGCCGTGAGCGACTATCCATTCTCGATGGGCTGGTCGGAGGCCAGCCGCTACTACTACGCGTCTCTCGTCTTTGCAAAATCGATCTACGGGGAATCCCTGCCGCTTTCGGTCATGCATGGAACGCGCTACTTCCTGCAGGCCATTCCCTACTTCTTTGGCTCTCCGCCACTTTGGACGGCCCGCCTGTGGCAAGCGCTGCTCTGGATTGGACTGACACTTGGCGCGTCCGTCAGCATGGTTCGGCGGCTCAAAATATCCCGGCGGCTGGATGTTGTCCTGCTCGTGAGCTGGCTGTTCCTGTTCTTCTTCCAGGGAGCTGTCTACTACCATTTGCAGGTATGCGTCATACTCATAATGCAGGGTGTCAACCTCCGGAAACCCTGGCGATCTCTGCTGGCTGTTTCGCTTGCCTCGGCGTGGGCCGGGATGAGCCGCGTGAACTGGTTTCCTGTCCCCGCCATGCTTGCCATCACGCTCTACCTACTGGAAAGACCCTACAGTAGCGCCCGGTCCTTCTGGGAATATGTGCGGTGGCCGGCGCTCTGGGGGACCGTCGGGCTTGTCGCGGCCGCGCTAGGTCAGGCATTCTACATCGGAGTGTCCGGCAACGCCAATCTTGAAGCTTTTGCATCAAGTTTCACCTCGGCGCTCTTGTGGTACCGCTGGCTTCCCAGCCCGACGAATCCGATCGGAATCATTCCTGGGGTCGTCCTGGTCTCCGCGCCCCTGCTGTCAATCATCTGCTGGAGGTTGCTGCGGGAACCCGGATTCCTGAATTGGATGCGCCTAGCCCCTATTGCCACAATGTTGGCTATCCTGCTTGCGGGCGGTTTGATCGTCAGCACAAAGATAGGCGGCGGGGGCGATCTGCACAACATGGATGCGTACCTGGTGATGCTGGCGTGCCTGGGGCTCTTCAGCCTGTTCGGAAGCGCGGCCGCCGAAAAAGGCAAGTCAGCTTCGAAAGCCTCTGTTCCTATCCCCAGCCTGACCGTGGCCGTGCTCGTCCCCGTCGCCTTTTCGCTGTTGCAGCTGGGAAACTACTTCCGGTATGATGCGGCACGAGCCCGGGCTGAGATAGCCACCCTAGGGCGAGAGGTCCAAGCCTACGGGAAGCTGGGCAACGTCCTCTTCATGTATGAAAGACACCTGCAGACCTTCGGCATGGTCCCGAAGGTTAGAATGGTCGCACCGTATGAAGTCGTGACTCTCATGGAGATGGCCATCTCGGGCAATGCGGAGTATCTGGGCCAATTCTACGAAGATCTGCAGTCGCATCGGTTCGCCGCCATCGTCGCCCACCCTCAGAACTTGGGAGTGGAGACAGGGGATTTTCTCGAGGAGAACGACGCCTGGACCAGATCGGTGGCCAGGCCGCTGCTTTGCTATTACAAGCCGTCGCTTACTCTGGACTACTCCAACACCCAGATCCTCGTGCCGCGGGCCCGGCCCTGCCCAGAGCCTCCGGCAGTTGTTGGCCCCCGATGATCGTGAGTTGCGCGTGTCGCCGCACTGTGCCGGCGCCTGGGCAAAGCCGGTGGCGACCAGGAACCCGGTGTAGTGCGATGGGCCAAGTGCGATGAGGCTACTTGTGATTAACAGCGAGTATCCGCCGGTGGGTGCTGGCGCGGGCAAGGCAAGCGCCAGCATCTCCGAGCGACTGGCCGCGTCGGGCCACGAGGTCTTGGTGCTCACCGCCGGATTTTCAGGTCTGCCTGCAGACGAGAGGCTCGGCGGCGTTCGGGTGCTGCGCGGACCCGTTTCACGGCGCCGGGTGGATCGATCAACCGCATTTGAGCAGGTCCTTTTCATGCTGGGATCGTCGGTTCGATGTCTGGGGCTGGTCAGAGACTTCCGGCCGGACGTCGTCTTGGCGTTCTTCGGTCTGCCCTCTGGTGGCGTGGCTTGGTTCTTGAAACTGATCTTTGGAACCCCCTATGTGGTGTCGCTCCGCGGCGGGGATGTACCGGGATTCAGACCTTATGATTTCTGGCTGTATCACAGGTTGGCGATCCCATTCCTGCGGATCGTTTGGCATGGCGCCGAGCAGGTCGTGGCCAACAGCGAGGGCCTGCGTAGTCTGGCGAGGGGTTTCGATGCCAACGTCAACGTTGCCGTAATCCCCAACGGCGTGGATCCGAAGCCGTTCCGAAATTCTGATCGCAGCTGGTCCGATCCACGAATCCTCTCAGTCGGCCGAATTGTCCATCAGAAGGGGCTAGATTTGGCGCTTTCAGCTCTTGGGCCACTAAGAGATCTTCCGTGGGAGTGGAAGATTGCAGGTGACGGACCGCAGCTCAAGCCGTTGCAGCAGAGGGCGCTTCGGGAGGGTCTTGCCGCACGGGTCCACTGGATAGGGTGGAAGTCTTCGCAGGCGCTGATCCGTGAGTACCAGGAAGCCAGCCTGTTCCTGTTCCCTTCGCGGCATGAAGGCATGCCCAATGCGGTTCTGGAAGCCATGGCCAGCGGCCTACCCGTGATCGCCACTCGAATCGCGGGGAACGAGGAGCTTGTTGTTCCCGGCGAGACGGGCCTGCTGGTGCCTCCGGGCGACGCACAGGCCCTGCAAGATGCCTTGCGCAGCCTGCTGCAGGACGGCACAGCACGCGAACGCATGGGCCGGGCAGGCCAGGCAAGGGTTTCACACGCCTACAGCTGGACTACGGTTTCCCGTCAATACGAGCACCTCCTTCAGAAGGCAATCCGATAGTGTGCGGGATCTGCGGAGTCGCATACCCCGATGACCGGCGAGGAGATCCGCAACCTCTGCGCGTCATGAACGACGCGATCCGACATCGGGGCCCTGACAGCGAGGGCTCATATGTGGCCGATGGCATCGGTCTGGCTATGAGGCGGCTGTCCATAATTGATATCCAAGGGGGCGACCAGCCCATCTCCAACGAGGATGAGTCCGTATGGGTGATTCTGAACGGGGAGATCTACAACTATCCTGAGATGCGGGTGGAGCTTGAGCGTCGGGGCCACCGTTTCAAGACCAAGACGGACACCGAGTGCATCCTGCACTACTACGAGGATGAAGGTGACGCCTGCGTTCGACGTCTGCGCGGCATGTTTGCTTTTGCCCTCTGGGACGGCAAGCGCCGGCGACTTCTCCTTGCACGGGATCGGCTCGGCAAGAAGCCGATGCACTACGCCATCCAGGGTGGGCAGCTATTCTTCTGTTCGGAGCTAGGTGCACTCGTGAAGGCGCTACCAGCGCGCCCCGAGATCGATCTCGAAGCCATCGATCTCTACTTGAGCCTGCAGTATGTGCCTGAGCCACGTACGGTTTACCACGGCGTCTTCAAGCTAACGGCCGGCCATACACTGTGCTGGGAGCAGGGAAAGGCAACGATCCAGCAGTACTGGGATTATTCCCATCAACCCAAGATCCGGGCGCGAGAGGATGACCTGGCAGCCGAGTTGCGCGGGCGTTTGCGCGAGGCGGTGCGAATCCGGCTCATGAGCGAAGTGCCCCTGGGGGCTCACCTCAGCGGAGGCCTGGATTCCAGCATTGTTGTATCGCTCATGGCAGAGCTCAGCGACACCCCCGTGCAGACCTTCTCGGTTGGATTCGAGGAGCAAGGCTTCACAGAATTGCCCTACGCCCGCGCCGTCGCGAAGCGCTACGCTACCAATCATCATGAGTTCATGCTGCGTTTCGATGACCTGCCAGACACCCTGCGCGCGATGGCGCGACACTTTGGCGAGCCATTTGCAGATCCGTCAGCCCTGCCGCTCTTCCATCTGGCCCGCCTGACGCGTCAGTCGGTTACGGTCGCCCTCAATGGCGACGGGGGAGACGAGGCCCTGGCAGGATATCAGCGCTACTGGCTGGATCCGCTTGCCAGTTTGTATCTGCGGGCTCCCCGCTGGCTGACGCGGAACGCGATACCTGCATTGGGGCGCAAACTCCGCGCCGACTTCTCCAAACCAACGGGCCAGAGTGCGGTGGACGGCATCAAGAGGCTTGGCCGCCTTGTTGACGTTGACCCCCGAGCCAGCATGCTGCGCTGGAGTTCCTTATTCTCGCCGGATCAGCGGCAAGACCTTTGGCAGAGGCAACACTGGTCCAGCTTTGCCGGCGACAACGCCGAGCGATTCATCGTGGATGCGTTCAACAGGGGCTCGGGAACTACTCTCGATCGCACACTGTACGCGGATGTGCATACTTACCTCCCAGGGGATCTCCTGGTCAAGGCTGATCGCATGACAATGGCGGCGTCGCTCGAGGCGCGGTCGCCGTTCCTGGATCACGAGGTGATTGAGTGGACGGCCAGGTTGCCAGACCGAGTCCGAGTTCGCGGGGGCCGCGGCAAGCAGCTCCTGCGCAAAGCCTTTGCGAATGCGCTCCCGGCTGAAGTGCTGGGGCACCGCAAGCAAGGCTTCGGGATACCGATCGCTGCGTGGTTCCGCGGCCCGCTCCGGGAGTGGTCGCGTTCACTGCTGATCGAATCCGCATCTCCACTTCGGCGGTGGTTCAATTTGGATCCCATCGAGGCGATGCTGGCGGAGCACGTCGAGGGGAGGGCGGATCACGGAAAGAGACTGTTCGCACTAGTCATGCTGGCGGCCTGGGCGGGTGAGGCTGGCAGCTAGCTTCGCCGCACCATCGGAATAGACTGCAATGGATGTGGGAGGCCGCGCGAGCGTGGCACGCCAATCAGGAAGACCAGGGCTGGAGCGCCTGGCCAGAATCTTTCTTGGATCGATTTTTCTGTTCCGGCTGGCTTTTTGCGCCCTCGTTTATGAAAGGCCACAGCTGGCGATAGCCAACGACTCTGACCGCTACGTTCCCCTGGCCAACGCGATTCTGGACGGTCAGGGTTACGGCTGGAACACAGATCACCCGGGCGAGCTTCTCAACACGGCCGGCTATCCGCTGTTCCTGACGGGGGCGTTTTTGGTACTGGGGCACGATGCCGGAGATGTGGCCTTGGCGCAGCTTCTGGCTACCGGTTCGGCTGCGTTGATCCTCTACGTGCTGCTGCTCCGGCGCACAGGGCCCAGAGCCGCTTTTCTTGCAGCCATCATGTTGTTGCTGGATCCACTCACGATACTCTGGTCAATGACGATTCTGACTGAAGCCGTATTTGCGGCTGCACTTGGCGTCAGCGCCGTTCTACTGGCGGCGTGGGCCTACAGTCAGAACCGATGGACGCTCGTACTTGCAGGGCTTTTTGGAGCCCTGGCTTCTTTGGTCAAGCCCCTTGCCTTGCCTATCCTGGCAGTGTGGTTTGTGGGTTTGACGTTCTTTCCCACGCAGGGAGGCGGCCCCGTCAGTCGGAGAATGATTGCCGTAGTGGCCCGCGGATTGATCTTCGTGTTGCCAACCATCATTTTGGTGGGACCCTGGTTTGTCCGGAACCAGCTCCTGTGGAATTGCCCCACTCTGGCGTCCGTCGACCGAGTAACGTTGCGCGATTACATGGCAGCCAAAGTGCTGGCAGAAGTGCGACACGAGGATCTCGAAGCTATCCAAGCGGAGTTGCAGGCGCAGGATCCGGGCGTCTGCCCGATCCAATCGGGCAAGTATCTCCAGATCCTGCGGGACCACCCTGCGACCTATGCCAGGTTGCACGCGGCCGGGACAGTGCCGGTGCTGTTCGCTACGAACTTTGACCGATGGCTGCAATACTTCGGATCAGAATACGCGTTGCCTGATCTTTGGCGGCCATATCTTGATGGTGGGTGGACCGGCATCGCAAGGGTCTTGGGCGAGCAGATGCGGGACTTCCCTGGTGCGATCGCCCTGATGCTGGGTTTGATGGGGTTTCAGGTGGTACTTTACCTGCTGGCGACGGCAGGAGTGTTCTCGACACTCCGAGGCTCCTCAAGACCTGCAAAATGGATCGTCGCCTTGTTGGTGACGGCGATCGCGGTGCTGGTCTTTGCGCCAGGGCAAGGCGGCCACGAGCGCTTTCGTGTGCCCGTGCAGCCCATGCTGGCCATTCTTGTGGCGCATGGGGGAGCAGTGTATGCCGCGCGCACGGGCCTTGGCAGAGACGCTGGTTCCCCACGGGTTGCGCTCAAATCTCGGAACGTGCCCTGAGTTACGGCGCCCTTTGGCTGGATATAATGTAGCCAGATACGACTTGCCCAATCTGCCGTCCTGATGGCCATATGCCAGGCAGGGCCGACAGGGGGCCGCGATTCCTGGTCTTGGCGCAAATCATCGTTGCACGGGAGCCCCATGGACGTAGAACAAATCAGCTCCAAAGGTGAGGTCCTGGCGATCATTGTTCGGAGTGGGTTCTCAAGGCCAGGGGTGCATTTCTTCACCCCCGGGGAGTTCTCGCAGCAACTGGGATATATGCAGCACGGGGTGGGCAAGACAATCCAACCCCACGTCCATACACCGGTCCAGCGGGCCGTGGAGTACACGCAGGAGGTGCTGTTCGTGCGGCGAGGCAAGCTGAGAGTGGATTTCTACAGCCGAGACCGCAAGTACCTCGAAAGCCGCGTGCTTTCCGCTGGCGACGTCATCCTGCTGGCCTCGGCCGGACATGGCTTTGAGGTTCTGGAGGACGTTGAGATGTTCGAGGTCAAGCAGGGACCCTACGCCGAGCACGCGGACAAAACACGCTTCGACGGAATATCCCCCGACGAAGCGAATTTCAGCGCAAAATCCAAGTGAGCGCACACGAATTCATCCCCGTGAATGAGCCCGTTCTGGACGGCCGCGAGCAGGAGTATCTGGCACGCTGCATAGAGACGGGTTGGATCTCGTCAGAGGGCCCGGCGGTCCAGGAGTTCGAGGAGCAGTTGGCGGCGCGCGTTGGCCGTCGGTACGGGGTAGCTGTTTCCAACGGATCGACCGCGCTGGAGCTGGCCGTACG
>DATIPW010000177.1:0-3546 GCA_035471605.1 Anaerolineales bacterium
GAGAAGAGCGGCGACCTTCCCCACGACCTCGGTGGTGATGCGTCCCATTTGCCGGATACGCTCCACCTCACCTTCGTCCTTTGTCTCCATGGCACGCAGGAGGATCGAGTCGTCCCTGGGCTCGGTGATCACTTCGAGATCTGGGAACACCTGCCGGATGCGCCCCAGAATCGCGAGCAGATCCCCGACATCCAGAGTTCCATACAGACCCACGCGACCCTTGATGAGAGCCTGCGCCTGCAGGATCTCGCTGGGATCTTGCAGCAGGGAATCCACCCCGGCCGTGACAAGAGGCATCACTTGCAGGCCGCTGCTGGCGGCTTCGTCGCGTTCCATGGCGCTGCAGCACACGACCGGCATGGCGTTCCGCTTCCTGACCAGCACCGCCCGGCCGACCTGACCTCTGCCCATCAGATAGCGCATCGGTGCATTATTCCTGGAATCACCCACAACCAAGATCGCATCCAGCCCGCTCGATTCCATCAAAGCATCGAGATCGCGCTTCATCACGCCTCCATCACAGCGGCCCGGACTCCGGCCAACAGCAAGGGGTCCTGCTCCACAAGAACCGTCCGTGGATCCATCAAAACGCTGCCTTTTTCGGCGCGCGCGACCACCGGAGGACGCTGTCGACGCAACCTTCCCAGCAAATCATCGGGGCGCTTCGTGGGCAGCACCAACACACGCGTCGACAGGGATTCCCCGGGCAGACTTCCCCCACCCAACGTGGACTCGCCTGCCTTGACTGTGCCCATCCCCAGGTGGGACGCCCAAGTTTCTGCTCGCTGCGCGATCTGCTCGATGGGCATCGCCAGCATTCTCCACACCGGAATCTGATCGGCCGCCTCATCCAGCAAGTAGTGCGTCAGAGTGGCGCGGAGACCTGCCAGCGTGGTCTTGTCGGCTCTGACAGCGCGAGCGAAAGGGTGCTTCGCGATCTTGGAGATCAGGTGAGCCCTGCCAAGAATGACCCCGGCCTGCGGTCCTCCAAGCAGCTTGTCGCCTGAGAAGCAGATCACGTCCGCACCGGCCGTGAGGGACTCCTGGACCGTCGGCTCATGCGCCAAACCGTAGGACGCGGTGTCGAGCAATGCTCCTGATCCAAGATCATCAATCACGATCTGCCCGGCCAAGTGAGCCGCATTGGCGATGTCGGCAAAGTCTGGATCTGCCGTGAAACCCAGCATCTTGAAATTGGAGCGGTGAGCACGAACGACGACGGCGGTCTTGGCAAAGGCATCCTCGTAGTCAGAGAGGCGCACCCGGTTTGTGGTGCCGACCTCCACCAGACGCGCTCCCGATTGTCGCATAACATCAGGCATGCGGAAGCCGCCGCCGATCTCCACCAATTGCGAACGGGCGATGGCTGCGCCCTTCCTTGAGGCCAGCGATGAGAGCACCAGCAGCACAGCGGCAGCGTTGTTGTTCACGATCAGCGAAGCTTCAGCTCCAGTCAGGATCCGGAGTGCCAGCTGCACGTCGTTCCCGCGGCCGCCGCGTTTCCCGGTGGCCAGCTCCAGCTCCAGGCTTGAGTAGCCCCGCGCGGCTTCGTGCATGGCATCGAGCGCCGCCGCAGACAACGGGGCTCGTCCCAGATTTGTGTGCAGAATCACGCCCGTGGCATTGATGACGGGACGCATGCCGACCCGAGTCCATTCCAGCAGCGTGTCTCGCGTGATTTCGACAATTCGCGTCATACTCGGGGTGTCGGCCTTGCCTCCGGAGGCAAGTCCTTGGCGCAACTCTGCCAGAGATGCACGCACTGCGCGCAAGGTGAGCGGCCTGCCATACCTGGAGGCAAGCGTCGCGGCGGCGTGCTGCTGCAGCACCTGTTCCACGGAAGGCAGACGATGGCGGCGATCCATTGGCGTCCGGATGGGCCGATCCGACGTCCCCCTAGGGGCCCTCACGGCGCTCATTCCGATCCGGGATCTCGCGGGGCGGCGTCCAGCGAGCACGCTCTCGCAGTCGGATCAGGTATTCGATCGCAATCAGTCCACCGGCCAGGCCAATCCAGACCCAGAAAGCCATGACACGTCCCAGCTGCAGCCAGGCGACGACGCATCCGTAGACCCCCATCCACATCGCCTGGCGAACGATCGTGTGGGACTCGGCCGGGGGCTGCGATGGGAAGCGAATATTCAAGAAGTAGGCGAATGGGAGCGCCGTGCCGCTGAGCGCAGTGAACCACAAGACAAAGAAGCTCCAGCGAGCCCAGACCACTGGTGGAAGCTGCAGCACCAGCAGGAGCAGAACCAACCCTCCCCAGCCAGTAGCCATCAAGAGGAGCGAGCTGTACAGGTATTGCCGCGTGCTGGGGGGATTGCCCATCAATTGAATTATACTCGGCGAGACACAAGCCGCTCTCTACTTGGGAAATGAAGTGGGCCATGAACACCCAGAAGCGATCTTTCCGGGGGCCTGGATGAATGTAGCTGAGGCCATCCGCACGACGCGCGCGGTCCGGAAGTTCCGGGCGCTACCGCTGCCGCCGGCGCATGTAGCGGCAATCTTGCACGCCGGACGTCGCGCGCAGTCATCCAAGAACGAACAGAACCGAGGCTTCATTGCCGTTCAGGACAAGACTCTGCTGGGCGAGCTTTCCACATGTGGTCGGTGGGCGCAACATCTTGCTGGCGCGGCCCTGGGTGTGGCGATTCTGACGCCGGATCCAGGTGCAAAATTTCAGACCATGTTCGACGCGGGTCAGGCCGCGGCCTATATGCAGCTGGCTGCCTGGGAGCTCGGGATCGGATCCTGCCCGGCATCCATCTACGACGCGCAACGCGCTCGCCAGATTCTTGGCTTTCCTGAAGACTTGCATCTTCGAATTATGATTTCCTTTGGCCTTCCGGCAGATGAGCTCCAACTGACCGCCGCCCCAAAGAAGGGCGGAAGGCGCGACTTCGGGGAGTTGGTTCACGAAGACACCTGGTAGATGCCAAGGTCGTCGTGGCCATGCCGGCAGGACCTTGGTGCCTGCCTTTGAAGATGAAATGCGTCGGTCTCCTGCCATAGTCCCGGCCTGGATCGGGCTTCCCCATGGATAAGACGCTGCTGCCCTTCTTCCAGCCCACTGGAATCGTGGTTTTAGGGGTGTCGACTTCGTCACAGAAGCTGGGCTATGGAGTGGCGCGCAACCTGAAAGCCAGCGGCTATCGCGGCCCCATCCACTTGGTTGGGCAGAGAGCAGGTGAGTTGTTTGGCCAGCGCGTGTACTCGACCATCGCTGACATTCCCGGACCGGCGGACCTGGCAGTCATCGTGGTTCCGGCAGCGGCCGTGGCCGCGACTATTCAGCAATGCGGCGCCCGGGGCACGCATGCCGCAATCGTGTTGACTGCAGGATTCAGGGAGACCGGGCCTGCCGGCGCGGCACTGGAGCGGGAGTGCCTGGAGCAGGCACGCATCCATGGAGTGCGACTACTTGGCCCAAACTGCATTGGCATCATCGACACACATTTCCCGTTTGACACAAGCTTCCTTCAGCCGCCCATGCCGCCCAAAGGGGGAATTGCATTCGTATCGCAATCCGGGGCGTTGTGT
>DATIPW010000178.1:0-2144 GCA_035471605.1 Anaerolineales bacterium
AAAGTAGGTGCTCACCAGGTTGGCATGCGGCAGGTGACAGTCGGCGCATTCCGCCCAGGACTGGTGCGCCGCGCGGTAGTAGTTCTCGTACGCCGCGTCCATCACGTGGCAGTTGGCGCAGGTCTCAGAGGCGGTCCCTGCGTAGGCTGGCGCCTCGGTGACGAACGCAAACAATCCCAGCGCCGCTGCCGCGGCCGCCAGCGCCAAAGACACCGGGTGCCTTAAGAATGTGGTGAGCCTGCTCTGGAGAGTCGGCTGGTGCATGCCCGCCCCGTGGCGTGGAGGCGCTTGCGCGTGGACCGTCCCGGGCCCACGTGGCCTCGACTGCCCTCATAGCCTGTCCGGGCGCTCCCCAGCGCCGTGGACAGGCCTCATTCTATCTCAATTTGTGCATTATTACACTAACCCCCGTGTCCCGTGCTTGCCCCAGCCCCCCCGGCGGCCTAGTTCCCGCGGTAGGCGGCCCAAATCTCTTCCCGCAGGTGGGCCTGCGGGTCGGCCATATCGGAGGGGTAGCGCTCAATGAACTCGATCTCCACGTGCCCGTACCCGTTGCGCAGCAGGTACTCACAGGCGAAGGTGGCGTACTCCTGCACGTCCTCAGGTCCGGCGTCCGGGCCGTAGTAGGTGGGGTCCGTCGCAACCAGCAGCCTGATGCTCTCCATTCTTCGCCTCGCTCACTTGGTGAGTCAGGAAAACCAGAGGCGGGTCATCCGGTCCGCCTCTACTATAGCACGGCCTCCTGCCGCAGCCAAACACGCGCCGCCCTACACGACCACGCTCACCAGCCGTTTCTGCGCCACGATCACCTTCTTCGGCGCCCGGCCTTCCAAGTGTTTCTTCACCAGCTCGCTGGCGAGCGCGGCCGTCTTGATCTGCTCATCGCTGGCATCCGCCGGCACCCGCACGCGGTCGCGGACCTTGCCGTTGACCTGCACCGGGATCTCGAGCACATCCTCTCTCGCCGCCGCGGCATCCACGTCTGGCCAGGCCTGCTGGTGAACCGAATAAGGCTTGCGCATTTGCCCGGTCCACAGCTCCTCGGCCAGGTGTGGACAGACGGGCGCCAGCATCTTGACATAGGCTTCCAGCGCCTCGCCCCAGGCTGGCGTACCGGCCGCGCCCGCCTCGCGTGCCCGGTACATCTCGTTCAGCAATTCCATCAGCGACGAGATGATGGTGTTGAACTCGAAGACTTCAAAGTCCCGGCTCACATGCTGCAGCGTCTGATGGACTTTGCGACGCAGCTCCCGCAACGTCTCAGGCGCCGGGGACCGGGCCGCGTTCGGCGCGGCCGCGGCGGTGACCAGCGTCCAGGTCCGGCGCAGCCAGCGCACGACGCCCTCGATGCCGGTGCTGTTCCACGGGCCACCCTCCTGCCAGCGGTAGGCGAACATCAGATAGGCGCGCAGCGCATCGCTTCCATAGCGCTCCACAAGCTTGTCCGGCGGCACCACGTTGCCGCGGCTCTTGGACATCTTCTCGCCGTCTTCGCCCAGGATGATGCCCTGGTTGCGCAATTGCAGCATCGGCTCGGGTCCCTTGACAATGCCCGCATCCCGCATCGCCTTGTGGAAGAAGCGCGTGTACAGCAGGTGCATGGTGGCGTGCTCGATGCCGCCCGTATACGTGTCCACCGGCATCCAGTAGTCATACTCGCGCGGATCGAAGGGGCCCTGGTCATACTGCGGGCTCAGGTAGCGCAGGTGATACCAGGACGAGCACATGAACGTGTCCATGGTATCCGTCTCGCGCACGGCCGGCTCCCCGCCCACCGGGCACGTGGTGTTCTTCCAGGACGGGTGCAGCTTGAGGGGGGATTCCCCCGTGGGTTTCCATTCCACATCCTCCGGCAGCCGCACCGGCAGCTGCTCTTCCGGCACCGGGTTCCAGCCGTGCGTTTCGCAGTACACCATCGGGATGGGTGCGCCCCAGTAGCGCTGGCGTGAGATCAACCAGTCGCGGTAGCGGTAGTTGACCGCGCGTTTGCCCGTGCCCTGCTGCTCCAGCCACTCCGTCACCGCGCGGATGGCGGGATTGGCCATGCCCTTGTCGCTTGTCGCCAGCGTGCCGTCGAACGCCCCGCTGTTGATCATCACGCCTTCCTGCTCGTGCGCCGCCTCCATGGTCTCGCCGTCCAGCGC
>DATIPW010000179.1:0-2200 GCA_035471605.1 Anaerolineales bacterium
TCAGCTGCCGCGCCAGGTGCTGATCTCGGTCATGCAGAAGCACCAGCGCTACTTCCCGATCGAAAAGCAGGGGGCGCTGCTGCCCAATTTTGTGGCCATGCGCAACGGCGACGACCAGCACCTGGAGCTGGTGCAGCAGGGGAACGAGCACGTGCTGGGGGCGCGTTTTGCGGACGCGGAATTCTTCGTGCGCGAGGACGTCAAGCAGCCGCTGGGGGCCTTCGTCACGCATCTGGACCGGCTGACCTTCCACGCCAAGCTGGGCTCGATGCTGGATAAGACGCGCCGCATCCAGAAGCTGGTGGAGGCTCTGATCCCGATGCTGGGGCTCGGCGAGGAGGAGGCGGCCCACGCACGCCGGGCGGCCGCGCTGTGCAAAGCGGATTTGGTCACCAAGATGGTGACGGAGATGACCTCGCTCCAGGGTGTGATGGGGCAGGAATACGCGCGGCGGTCGGGCGAGCACGAAGCGGTGGCACAGGCCATCGGCGAACAGTACCAGGCCTCGCCCAAATCACCGGCGGGCCTAGCCGTGGCCCTGGCTGATCGGCTCGACTCACTGGTGGGCCTATTTGGCGTGGGCCTGGCGCCCAGTGGGGCCAAGGATCCCTTTGGCCTGCGCCGCGCGGCGCTGGGGATCGTGCAGCCGCTGCTGGAAGGCGACCGCGACCTGGATCTGAAGGCGGCCATCGAAAGAGCCGCCAAGGTCCAGCCGATCAAGATCGGAGCCGGGCACAAATCGGAACTCATGGACTTCCTGAGGGTGCGCCTGGCAGTGCAGCAGAAGGAAGCGGGCTACCGCTACGATGTCGTGGAGGCGGTCCTGTCCGAGCAGGCGGCGAATCCCGCCGGCGCGGCGCGCAGCATCCAGCAGCTGCAAGCGTGGGTGGGGCGCGAGGACTGGAGGACCATACTCCCGGCTTTTGCCCGCTGCGTGCGCATCACACGGGACAAGAAGAAGACGTTCCCGGTGGACCCCAAAGCCCTGCAGGAAAAGGAAGAGAAACAGCTGTGGCGCGCGGCGCAGAAGGCACAGGCCGCCGTTCGCGCCGCCCCTCCAGGGGAGGTGGACAGCTTGCTCAATGCCTTCGTTCCGATGATCCCGGCCGTGGACGCATTCTTCGAGAAAGTCCTGGTCATGGCGGAGAAGAAAGCGACACGCGAGAACCGCCTGGGCTTGCTGCAGAAGATCGCCGGCCTGGGGCGGGGAATCGCCGACCTTTCAAAGCTGGAGGGTTTCTAGGCCGGCTGGAGAGTGGTGGGCGTTGCGCAGGGTGCAGCGCCGATCACCCACGGGTGGAGGTGCGCCGGCCGGCGAGGGGGGCGTAGGAGGTTGGCCGAGGCTGTGGAGCGCTGACCCGGCCGCGGATCCTATTCGGCTTGCGTGGATTGCCGAATTGAAAAGATACAGCAGGTGCTCACCGTAGGCAGGGAGGGCACATGCCCGTGTTGCAGACGGCGCCTGCGATGTGAATCGGGCTGCGGGCGGCGCGCACGGCGAACGCGTCTATAATCTTTGGGCAGGCCGGAGCCGGGCCGCGCGCCCGGTGGGGATGCATGTCCACAACCGACGAGATCAAGTCCCGCATCGACATTGTTGAGCTGATCACCGCCAGCGGCGTCAAGCTGCGCAAGAGCGGCCGCAACTACACGGGGTTCTGCCCGTTCCATCCCAACAAGCACACGCCGGCCTTCGTGGTATGGCCGGAGACCGGGACCTGGCGCTGCTTTGGGGAATGCAATGAGGGCGGGGACATCTTCAAGTACCTGATGAAGAAGGAAGGCGTGGATTTCCGCGAGGCGCTGACGCGCCTGGCGAGCCGCGCCGGGGTTGAGCTGCCGGCCTACCGTGCGGAGCCGGCGGAACAAAAGGAAGCCCACGAACACCTGCGCAAGCTGCTGGAGGATGCGCGCATCTTCTACGCGGACCAGCTCAGGCAGAATGCAGCCGTGCTGGGCTACCTGCGCGAAAAGCGCGGCCTGGGCGAGAGCACGATCGAGACCTTTGGGCTGGGGTATGCCCCCCAGGGCTACGACAACACGTTGAAGCACTTCGCCCAGCGAGGCTACAGCGAGCAGCACCTGGTGGATGCGGGTCTGCTGAGCGAGCGCCAAGATGAGGCGCAGGAGGGCCGCGGCGGCCATCGATTCGACCGCTTCCGGCACCGCATCATGATCCCGATCCGTGACGAACAGGGGC
>DATIPW010000180.1:0-6512 GCA_035471605.1 Anaerolineales bacterium
CTCGAATTATACTGTTTCCACTGGTTTCAAGCCGGTCAGGCCATCATTCAGTATCTGCGCTCAACGTTCCAGGGCAGACTGTTGCTCGGGGCATAGTTCTGTCGGCACCATGCGTTTGACTCCACCCTGCCCGGCGATGCAAGGAATACTCAAGAACACGTCATTCAGGCCATATTCGCCTTCAGGATAGGGGGAAGCGGTCAACACGCTGTGCTGATCCGGCAGGATGGTTCCAACGATACGCGCCCGTGACATGTCGATCCGAAGATCTGTGGGGTCTTTGCAATTGATGATGTGGTAAGGCGACTTGTTCACTTCCGGAGAAGATGTTCACGTTCGCCGCGTCAGTCTCGGCAGCTGCCGCACTGCGAACACAGATGGGCCATCGGCACACCCGCTACGTGGTGAGCCTCCCCTAGGATAGGACCAGGGATAAGTGGAAAGCTCATGCATCGGTACCACCAAGCGGCCAATCCGCCGCCGGAGAAAAACCCCTGCCACTCCACGACGCGGCCCGGACCTATTCATTGTCGACAACAGTCCCAAACCCTGGAAGGCCTTGAGCCATTTGCACGACCGGTGCGAGGGCCAGCGCATCGGAGGTTGCATGTGGCTGCTTTGAGTTGGGGGCGCTGCTGGGACTTGATATTCAGATCCGACCTGACCGTGGCGGCATAGGCGTCGGCTTCGGCCGGAGGGTTTTCAAAGTCCATCACATTCGGGATGAGACGCGCCGAGATCCCGCGGCGGAGGCTGAGCCCTCCCGCGGCCGGCGAGGTGATGACGACGTACCGGGCGTGCGGCAGCGGTGGGGGAAGGCACATGTCCAGGTAGTCCCAGGCACAATTGACCTGGAAGCGGCGACGCTCCCAGCACAAATCGTGGTGCTGGGCAATCGTCGCAGCGTCACCCGGATCGCTATTCGCCGCCCGGACTCTCCAAGCACAGGTGGTAGGTCGCCGTCCAAGGTGTCCGCCTACGTAACCACCACATATTGGGACGGACCCGAAAGTCGTGCCACCCGGCATGGGAAGACAGCAGTCGGTACCCAGGGCTACTGCACGTCGGGGCCACGTCGGCGCCCCAGTTGTCCTGCGGGGAATGAGTGGCGGTTCCGCTGCCAAGACTGTCCCAAGATCCGCGGCTACCGCGCAGGTAGTGGCCACTGATCCTCACCTGCAACCGCTCGTCCCCCAGGATTTCGAATTCGCCGATGGTCGTGCACTGCCTGCCAGGAGTTGCCCCCCCTATCAAATAGTGTGTGTCTTGCGTCTCACTATCGTGGACTGAGAAATACTCTTCCAGGCGCCGTGATATGAGACCCCGCGCGGTGCTACCCGAAAGAGCATTGAGCTCCATGTCCATCCGGACGGTGTGGCCCCAACCGCCATAGTGCGGCACCGCTGTATTGCACCAGTGGAGCGTCATCCGGGAATTCCCACGAACAACATAGGTATTGTTGTCCAGGTCGACCTCTGCCAAAGTCCCCTCTGGATTCACGGTGACCGAGTAGCCGTCTGCCAGTCGGGACCGGATCTCATCTGTGACGCCTGAAAGGTCGAAGGTGCGGGTCCGACCCGGCCTCAAACTGACGCCAGGGCGGAAACCAGGCAAGTAGGTTGGAGTGCCGTCTGCATACGACGAACTGAAATTGAGCGTCCGATTCTCGACCGCTGCACCCCCGATGTTCATCACGGTAACACGCACGCGACCACCTCCTGCAGGATCGTACATGACACGGGTGATCGTCAGATCGGGCAGTCGGGGGCAGAACGGGGTGTGGATCAGTGCGCCCGATCGCTCACCCTCCTCGGGGACTTCGTCCAGCGGATCGATCAGCACGCATGCGTCGTAGGGCGCACTCAGAACCATGTCCGGATTCTCAAGCACCGTCTCTTGCCCGGCCTCCAGGACGAATTCCGGCCACGTGTACGTGCCGACGGAGGTGCCATCACGAGTTTGAAGCTCAACTTTCAGGTCTCTCCAGGGCCACGCGGCTGTGCCCGTGTTGCGCAGATGGATCCGCACCTGACCCGTCGCCTCGTCCACTTCCATGCGTTCTACATGAATCCACGGCAGCGGCTCCCAGCCGGGCACACCAGTGCCAACGGGACTGCCGGCAGCGGGCCCCCACGAAAAGTTGAGGCGGCAGCGACCGTTATCCGAGGTGAGCGGTTCTGTCACCCTCCGGTCGAATGCGCCAAAGCCATCTTCATAGAGTACTTCGGAGCCCTCGCAGATCAGGTCGTCGCAGCCAGGATCGCCGGAACGGTCGCAGCGGCCGGAATCTTGATCCATTATGTGGAATCCGAACTCGAAGGTCCCTCCTGGCCGAATGGGCACAACCGCGTAGTTCATCCCGGTAAAGTGCCACGCAGGGTCGGCCGACATTGCGCCAAGGTCGTAGCGTGTGTAGTGGCTCAGGCCCTGAGGCCGGTCCAGGCCGGGGCCCAAGAGACCACCGCTGAACGGGATCACCCTTCTGTTGGCGTAGAAGTAGCCGTAGGCCGGCCCGACATCGCCAGTACGGTCCTCGTATTGTCCGTCTCCTCCGAGGTCGAAGGTCTGCAGAGTCTCAAAGACGATCTGGATCTCGCGCTGGCAGTCCTCCAAAGCCTGTTCCTTGTCGACTGTCGCTGGCTCCGACTCCGGCCCGTCGGGGAAACCGGCGCGATAAGCGGTCACGCCAAACGTATAGGTCGCGCCGCAAGGCGGATTGACCCATTCGGATGGCAGCCCGCTCGCGCGGGCGTCAGGCGCCTCCGTCCATTGCAGATTTTCATTTAAGTAGATGCGGAAGCCATCAATGGGAGGTTCGTCCTCGGCGGGCACGTAATCCCAGTTCAGGGAGGGGCGATCATCCAGCCGGGCGTTGGTCGGAGCGGTCATATCTGCGCTTTCGACGGGTCCGAGCCAAACGAGCGAGACACGATACCAGAACTCATAGCTTCCTTCCGCCCCGGTCGCGGCCGCGTGGCGCAGCATGCCGTCCCAATCCTCGTAGGGAATGTTCAGCTCGACCCGCCCCAGCTCCATGGCTTCCGTGCCGCCCACGACGCCGACACACGTGACAGCCAGTGGAATGGGCTGGCTTGGAGGCCATGAGATGACGGGTGCTGTCGCCCCTCCCAGATGTGCCGCAGAGTCCCACCAGCCCGCGCCGAGCGAGGCGAAGGATTCGTCGGTGGATGGGTCCGAGTCCTCATCCGGATACCACCTGGGGTCGGTTCCGGCCAGTTCCACGTAGCAGTGCAGGCGATCATACGGCTGGTCGGTGCGCAAGCTGGGTACCTCAACCCGAAAACTCCGCGGAACTTCATCGAGGGGCCACAAAGGGAATGGCCACCCAAAAAGGCCATCGAAGACGCTGCCCCCGCCTGGAGACTCCCCCTCAGCCTCAGGCGGTTCGGCGCCGGCTCCCTCCTCCGACCCAGGCGGTTCGGCGCCGGCTTCCTCTTCAGACTCAGGCGGTTCGGCGCCAGCTCCCCCCTCATCCGAGGCCGCTGCGTCGCCCCCATCTGGGGACTCCGCTCCGCCAGAGGCGGCCTCTCCTCCCTCCTCGCCCTCCGCGGCTGACGGCTCCTCTCCGCCGACCCCGGCCTCCGCGCTGACCTCTTGTCCCGTTTCAGCGGAGCTGCGCTGTGAGGCCGTGACGGCGACCGTGGACTGCCCTTGCGTGCCGTTGGCGGCCACAGCCCGCACGACCAACGTGTGCGTTCCTTCCAGGGTGGGCACCCAGTCCTGCGACAATACCATTGTGCTGGGACGAAAGTCAGGTGCCTCTTTCGTGGCCACCAGCTCGTCATTGGCCCAGAGCTCAAGCCTCTGCAATCCGTCTTTCGCCCTGCCAGTGGCATGGACCAGGAGCCTCTCTCCCACGCCCACCGCCTCGCGGTTTTGCGGATTGTGGATGAGCACGAGCGGCCGGCTGTTGAACGCCCGCGAGCGCATCAGCGAGCTGTACACGTAGGCGCCGCCCAGCCCCAGCCCAAGGCAAAGGACACCCAGCCCAACCACTGCCGCCGCGATCACCCAAAGCTGGCGTCTCTTCTTCATGTCTCCCTCCCCAGCTGCTGCCGGCCGATCTACGGGAGCGTGATGGCGAACTCGCTCCAGCCGGACCAGGAACCCACGTTACCGGCACCATCCACGGCTCGAACGCGCCAGCGGTAGTACCAGCCGCATTCGACCTCGACGCTGGATTCCTTCCCACCTATGCCCGCGAACACGCTCCCAGGCACATCCTGCCAGTTGTTGTCGCCGCCATGACGCTGCACCTGCACACGATATTCGGCAATACCCGAGTCGTCGCTCACGGGCAACCAGGCCAGATTCTGCGAGGACCGGCACCCCAGCGTCAGCCCGTTGGCTGGCACCGCGGGCTCCGGTGTCGGCGGAGGCGTTGTGTCGCCCACTTCCGCCGGCGGCGGAGGCGTCGTTCCCACCGGAACGGGCGTCTCACACGAACCGCTGACCGCCACGTCGACTGTCCGCTGTTCTTCGGTACCGTCGAGGAGCGTGACCCGCAGCGTGTAGCGCTCATTCTCGCAAAGGCAGGCGTCATAGGATCCGTCCAGGGGCTGCGAGATGCCGCCGAAGACCACAGCCTCGACGTTTTCCGCGTGCCAGCGGATGTCAGTGCACTCCCCGGCCCTGATTTCCGGCGGCTCAGCCCAGAACTCGATAACCGGGCCCGCAGGACACGATTCCGGGGTTGGCCCGCCGCCCACCGGAGATGGACAGGCGACCGCAGTCGGCTCGCAGGAAACCGGCGTGGGCCCGCCACCCACAGGGGACGGGCATCCGGCGACAATGGTGGGAGTCTCGCCCCCGAACGTGACCACCGCAGAATCCGGTGGGCTCGCCACGCCATCAACGCTGAAGGCCATGACTTGGATGGTGTAGACACCCTCCGAGGTCGGCGCCCACGCGGTGTGAAATGCTGCCAACTCCCCCTCCATCGGCGGGCGGTCGATGGTCGTGAGCAAGGTGCCGTTGATCCAGATTTCCACCCGGCTCACCCCCCCTGCGCCGCTGGCATGCCCCTCGATCTTGATCTCCTGAACCTTGGGAAACGTCAACCCATCCGTGGGCACATCGAGCCAGACCGTCGCGGCTGTGGATGCAGGCAGGTTGCACGACGCCAGCAGGAAGCCGGCGGTCGCAAGGACACCAATGGCAGCCCGTTGCTGGCGGAAGCGGCGCATGATATACCTCCCCGGGGTTCCAGGCCCAGCTTCGGCTGCGGCAAGCGCGCCCAGGCGCGGACTCTCGTCCTTGGCGCACGGTCTATTTAGGCAAGTCGCGCGTGGAGCCAGTCGTGTGCACCAAGCACCGCCATCACTCGCCCTCCGCCTGCGGCCGCCCTCGGGCCGCGGCCTACGAGTGATGCAGGAGCTGCAAGCGCTCCTTTGCTGGCTGGTTTTCCCCCGGTTTCATTATCGCGCAAACATATGTGATTTTCAAGACCGAATTCTCTGAGCCTGCGGAGCAGCGCCAACGCGGCCCACTGCCAATTGTTGGGGCGGGGCCATCCCGCGTTGATGCCATCGCGATTGTCGGCCCGGCCCGGGGAGGCTCTTCTGTCCGGCTCATCGCACATGCTGGCATCCGCGGCGAACAAGAGGCATCCCTCCCGCCGAATGCTGGCGGCAGCTGCGGGGCTCGGTTCCAGTTGGCCTGTGATTTCACCGGGTCCCGAGAAGACGTTGTGTACCGAGGGCCCTGACCGCGCCTAGAGGGGTTTGAGAATCATTGTCCACAGCCAGAGGCCCAGGCCGAAGAAAGCGTGGTTGATGAGGCTCAGGCGCGCCGCGCCGGGAAGGCGCGAGGCCATCCAACCCATGCCCTGGGACGGAAACATGAGAAACAACGAGAAGACTGTTGTCGCCACGCCGTAGCCCAGGCCGGTGAGCACGCTGGAGCGCACGTGCGTGGTCTGGAGAAGCATGAGATAGCCCAGCCCGAGGACCATGCCGATCGCGTAGTGGCTGACGATCCCGAGGGGGATCTCCCAGCGCAGCGGCGGAGTGTGCAGAATGTCGTCGTGTCGGAGTTTCCCCTGCCCAAGGTAGCCGATCCATCGGCCGAGGAGAGCTGGTCCGTTGCGCCTCGGCCCCTGGCCGGATAGTCCAAGCCGCAGGGCGATGACCCCGCCCAGATCCATTACAAGGGTTCCCAGGACGCCCACGAGTATCGAGGAAATCGAAGGATGCAGCATATTGCCTCCGGTGCGAGTTCAGCCCGAGGGGGATCGCCGTGCGGTGCGCCATGATGTGACCCCGCAACCTGTGCTTCGGCCATCGTGGGCCGGGCGCAAATTCAGCGTCCTATTGCTGTGAGTACTGATCAATGAAATCCTTGATGGCTGTCTGCATCAACAGAACATCGTCCCCTTCAGCCCCATGCCGGGAATTGGGCAGTACCAGCAGGGTTTTTTCTGAGGCGGGCGTGGAGATCCCCTGATAGATGCTTTCTCCAACCTCCACGGGCGCATGCAGGTCCCGGGCGCC